>JAITFT010000142.1 GCA_031281155.1 Candidatus Fibrimonadaceae bacterium | reverse complement strand
CGAATTTCTGATTGCGAATATCTAAAGGGGTAAGTTCCATGGGGATAAGGTAGAAAAAAATGATTAGTGATTAGGAAGTCGGCTCACTTGATAGCAAAATTGTTCCCCCCTCTCCTTATAGCTCGCAAAAAGACCGAAAGAAGCGCAAGCGGGGGAGAGCAGAACTGCTCCGTTGTTTGGGGTGCTTTCGAGGCACCAATCAAAAGCATCGTTTAAGTTTTCGCAGAATTTCATGCTTGCGTTGCAGCTTTCGCTTAGCAGGGATTTTTGCATACGCTCTGCTGTGGCACCTATTAAGGCAATGCTTTTTAGCAAATTGTTTTTTGCCAATGCCTGTGACAGCTCTGTGAAATCTGCGTGTTTTTCTGAACCGCCCAGTATAAGGGTAAAAGGTTTGTCCATGGCCTTTGCTGCAGCTATTGTTGCTTCTGGGCGGGTTGAATAGGAATCGTTGTAGAAAGTCAAGCTTTTGTTTTTGAAAGTTTTTGTGCCGATGTTTTGCAAGCGAAGCGGCAAGCCTTCGTAGGTTTTCAAAGCGTTTATGCAAGCTGTTGCATTCATGCCTGCGCATTCCAAAGCGAGCACTGCCGCTGCCATGTTTTGCAACTGGTGCTCACCTTTAACCTTAAACTCTTCTATTGAAAGCGAAAGAGCATCGAAAGGCTTTTTTAAAGCACTGCTCTGACAGGCTATTTGAGCGGCTCCTTCGGATTTAGCGTAGTAAATGCAGTAGTCATTCTTTTTTTGCCAGCGAACTAAATTCGCTTTTGAATCTCTGTATTGCTCAAGCGAAGGATGCCAATCCAAGTGCTCGCTTGTTGTTTGTAGAATCACTCCAATATGCGGAGAAATTCCGAGTGTCATCAACTGGAAAGAGCTTAATTCCAAAATAATAATTGCTTTTTTATTTAAGAGAAAATTTTTATACTGCAATAAATCCAAAGCCGGAACCCCAAAGTTGCCGCCTACTAAATGCGGAATAGCCAAGGCTTCCAGGCAATGCGCAATCATTGAAACGCAGGTGCCCTTTCCGAGCGTGCCTGTTACGCCTATAATTTTAATATGCGGATAATCGTTTTGCATTTTTTCAAAAAATAATTCTACCTGGCTGCTAAGCTCGGCTCCTTTCATTTGCGCATTTAAAATTTCCTTTTGCAAAGGATAAACACCCGCAGAGCGAATGATGGTTTTGCAAGCAGCTAAATTATCAAGATAATTTTCGCCGTCTTTTTTATCAAAAACAGAGATATTCTTTATGCCTTTTGCTTGCAAAAATTTCAACGTGCTTTGACCCTCAACGCCAAAGCCTAAGATTCCAATGGGTTCTTTGAGCATGGCTAAAATTTAGAATTTTCTACATTGCTGAAAGCTATATGACCTACTTAATATTGTTTGAGCGAGTTTTTGACATGCTGCGGAAAGGAGGCATAGTTATGCCTGTTATTTTTGCTGTGGGGTGGCTTGCTTGGTGCTTAGTTCTAACCGGAAAAAAGGAATATTCCAAAAACATTGCAGCCCTTGCTGTTGTAGCTCCATTGCTTGGCATTCTAGGTACTGTTATGGGCATGATTCACATTTTTGATACAATAGAGCGTTTTGGCTTTGGCAACCCTATTCTGCTTGCAGACGGCATTTCAGAAGCATTGCTAACAACCCAAGCTGGCCTGCTGGTAGCTTTTCCCCTAATGTTTGCCAACGTTTATATAAAAAGAAAAATGTAGGAGCGTATTGCAATACGCCCCTACATTTTTTCTACATTCCTTTCCCATGAGCGTAATAGATTTGAATGGTGATTGGAAAATACTTTGGGATGCAGATGGCAAAGGCGTAGTTAATCGCTGGTTTGCTGAAATTCCTAGCAAGGCAAAAAACATCAAAATTCCGCATTTTTGGAGTGAAAACCCGGCGAGCACGGCTTTTTATTACAAGAAATTTTCGCTTTCCGATAAAGACAGGCGCTGTGTTTTGCGTTTTGAGCAGGCAGCTGTTTATGCTGTTATTTGGGTAAACGGAAGATTGGTTAGCGATCACTTTGGTTCTGGCAATGCATTTGAATTTGATATTTCTCAATTTGTGAAAACAAAGAACGAAAATTTGCTGTGCATAAAAATATCAACAGCTTCGGCTAATGGTGATTTTGAATTCATATCAGGCGCAGAGCCTGTACCTGCAGAGCAAATGCCACTAGGCCTGCCTTGGAATCAGTATCCTTTTGCCGGGCTTACAGGCAATGTTTCCTTGCTCACCGGCGACAAAGCTCTGCTAACAGCTTTGGAAATAGCCACCGACTCAGATAACGGATACATTAACCTGAAAATTTCCTTGAATAATCCTCGCAATTATCTTGCAAAGCTGAAAATTTTCGTTCGCAACACAAAGCAAGAAGTCACCTCTTTGCTAAAAGAAATAAAATTGGAAAAGGAAAATGCCGTAACTACCTTGCAACTCGGTTTTAAGGAAGTGGTGCTTTGGTCGCTTGATAAGCCCAATCTCTACGCAGTAGAGGTGCAGCTGGAAGGTTCAAATTCTTTAGTTTCCAATTTTGGATTTAGGAAATTCGATTGCAAACAAGGTGATTTTCTTTTAAACGATTTTGTGATAAAAATCAGAGGCATTGTCTATAGCCAACATTCTGCAAAAGGCGGAGTTTGGGGCAGCGATTTAGAGGCTACCCAGAAAGATTTGAAAAGCATAAAAGATATGGGGTTCAACGCGGTTCGCACAGGCGGAACGCCATTTAGCAGCGAAGTTCTCGATATATGCGATAAATTAGGGCTTTTGGTGTTTCAAGAATTTCCTATTTGCGACCAGCAATCCAGCAAAATGGGGCTGGAAGCAATAAAGGCAATGGCCCTGGAAATAATCAGAGCGAGCATAAACCATCCCTCTCTTGCAGTTTGGGTTTTGGGGCAAGATAACGGCAGATTAATTCTGGAAAACGGCGCAAAGCTCCTAAGCTACATAGATTCTTTGGAAAGCTGCCACCCTGCAATAAGCAATATAAACAATGTTTCAATAGACAACGATCAGAACTTTGAGCACGGCAATGAAAGAGCCTTTGGAACAACTGGGAAAATAATGGGAGTAACAGATGGAAGCATTATGGTTTATTCCTCGCACCGTCTTAGTCTTAAAACTTTTTGCGGAGTTCCATTTTCATTGTTTCTATCGCGTTACGGCATAAGCGAAGACGAAGATTTTATTATACCAGATCCATTCTTTGGCGATGCCTGGATTCAAGACAACTACAAGCAATTGGCTAACGAGATAAAGAAAAATGGGCATGTTTTGCTAACCCTTAAAAACCATAATTTATTCGGTGCTGCTAAAGATAACGAAGCAATTCAGGATTTATCGCAAAAAATCAAGAAATTTTTAAGCAAGGAAAAGGGTATTTGGGCAAATGTAGAGGCATTTACCAAAAATTCAAATGAGCTTGCAATGCGTGGGTTTGAGCAAAATGTCCAGGCCCTGCAAAGCAGCCCTGTTGTTAGCGGTTACTTTATTGAACAATGGGCAGATTGCAAAAAAGATTTAAGCGGAATTGTAGATGAATCAAGAAAAAGCAAAAATTTGGAAACCATTATAAAAACAATGAATTCGCCTACAAAGCTGCTTATTAGTGGTTTGGAGAGGGTTGTTGCCACAACTGAAAATATTTCCTTTCAATTAAGTTTGCTAAATGAGAACAGGCTTGCGGAGATTAACGTATCTGCGCAGCTTTTAGATGAAAGCGGTAAAGCAGTAGTAGCGCAGAGCAAAAACTTTCCTTTGCAAAAGCTATCTCTTGTTTCGCTTGGCGATTTCAGCATAAAAACGCCTAAGAAAAATGGTTCTTACAGTTTGAAATTGTCTTTAATATATAGCGGCAAGGAAATTTCTTCCGTAGAAGAGCCGGTGGAAATAATTGATATTCCAGATATCAAGGGGACTCTTGCGAAATCTGAGTTTTTAGATGCTGCCGAAAATTCAGCGGAAATAATGAAAATGATAACAGGCAAAAAACCTGTGCTTTTCACCGCAGCGTTAAGTTCTTGGGCAGATAGCTCAATTTTGGAATCGGTTGCAGAAGCTGTTCGAAACGGAAAAATTCTTTTCATTTCAGATATAATCCCTGAAGATGTAAAGTTGCTCAACACTTCTTCTTTTGAGTGTTCCATTGAGCATATTTATTCATCTGGGGCAAATGGCGCAAGCATGCATTACGTTCCAAAAGATTCTCCTTTAGCTTCCTCATTTTTTGGAAAATCGGTTTTAGATAAAACTTGTTCTGCGCTTATGCCTGGCATGTCGCTTTTGCCGCTCAAAAATGCGCAGTGTCTTGTAAATTCCATTTCCATAAAGCAGGGAGAATTGCAAAGCGGAACTAATTTGCAGATAATGCCTTTTGGAAAAGGCAAGGTTATATTCAGCACATTGAATTTTGAAGGTTTGGAAACCTACGCTTTAACAAATAGCATATTTGCAGAAGTGGTAAAATTAGCGCTTGCTTAAAAAAAACGCCTACCACGTCCTTTCGCACACATAATTTCTAATCCTTCACGCAACGAACGGATAGCATATCTCTTTTGGTCCATGAATGGTCAAAGCTCGAATCCCCATACCTGTAAACCCCAACGTCTGCACTCATCATTCTATTATAGGCACGGTTAGCATTATATTCTGCAACAGTCCACCATAGGCCTCTAGTACCGATATCAGGGTAGCTATCAAGAAAAGTACCGTATTCAACATATCCAGCTGGCAAAGCTTTAAAACCATAATTATCTGTGCCATTGCCACCAAGAGGCCAGCCACTTGTCGCTTTTAATTTTGTTCCAGGATTTGCGCCAATAAAAGTTGTCAATGTTGTCCATTCAGCTACCGTAGGCAAATGCCATCCGGCAGGGCAAACGCCTCTATGATTTGCTGCTGCTATATTATAAAGGGTAGTGTTATATGAAGAAACTAATCCCATAGCCGTAGCCCAATCATATTGTCTGCCGTATTGCGTGCAGTTAGAAGCTGTGTTATTAGGGCATTTACTGCCGCTTGCTGTGTTAAAATTCAAATTCTCAGCCATCCAGGTTTGTGTGCCTATATCCACGGTTCTATACCTTCTATTGTCGCGAGTATCTGTAAAAAACGAAATTACTATACCACTTTCGCATTCTTGTGTTGAGGGATTATATGTATTTCCACCGCATTTCGCAACAATCGTGCTGCCAGAGCAAAAGTGTGTTACAGGATTATATTCGTTTCCACCGCATTTCGCATAAACCGCATTACCAGAACAGAATTGCGTTGAGAGATTATACTCGTTTCCGCCGCATTTTGCGACAATTGTGTTGCCAGAACAAAAATATGTTGATGGGTTGTATTCATTTCCACCACAAACAGGGTTCGTAGAAGATGAGCTAGGTGGTGGCGGTGGTGGAATATACGTGCTACTGCTGCTTTCTGGCGGCGGTGGTGGAATATGCGCACTACTGCTGCTTTCTGGCGGCGGCGTGTATATGCTGCTGCTTGAAAGTTCTGACAATGGGTCATCTAGGTTATCGCCACCGCCAGAAGGAGAATCGCTTGAGCAAGCGAAAAGCATTAACCCCGTAGCGAAAATCGCCATCAAAAAAACAGGATGGGTTATTTTCATAAATACCTCTTTTGAAAAATTTTGAATAAAATACAACAAAAACCTTCAAAAAAGGTAAATTCAGAATTGACTTTTTTTCAAAGCTTCTCTAATCTGCTCAAGATCCAGCCCTTTTGCCATATAGAAAATTCTAAGCACCCCTCAGCGTATGCCCGCTAATTTCATCAATAATGCAGTCCACATACATTCCCGCTTTGAAATGCGGTTGAGCGGGTAGCAGTACTTTTTTGAAATTCCCGGTTTTGCCAAGCCATTCGCCAGGGTTTCTGCGCGATATTTTCTCCAAAAGAATTTTTTCGCTTTGCCCAATCATAAGCTTTGTGCGTTCCAGCGTTATGGAATTTTGCAAATCAATCACTTTTTGCAAGCGGGCTTTTTTTTGCTCCTCGGTAATCAACTCTTTTTCCAAAGCAGAAGGCGTTCCTTCGCGAGGGCTATATGCGAACATAAAGGCGCTGTCGAATTGTGCTTCTTGCAAAAGCGAAAGAGTCTCTTCGAATTCTTCTTCGGTTTCGCCAGGGTAGCCGCAAATTATATCTGTTGTTATGCCGTAAAGCGGGTTTGCCAAGCGCAATGTTTCCACTATATTCAAGTATTCTTCTCTTGTATATTGCCGTTTCATTTTTTTGAGAACGGAACTAGAGCCGCTCTGAACGGGCAAATG
>JAITFT010000079.1 GCA_031281155.1 Candidatus Fibrimonadaceae bacterium | reverse complement strand
CACCTTCACCCCAGCCAACGCAAACTACAGCACAATAGCAAGCGCAGACTGGACAATAAAGGTAGATGATGCCACATCCATCTTTGCAAATCGGGAAAATCCTAAAATCGGGGCCATCGGGGTTCAGACATACTACACCCTCAAAGGCACAGCCCTCGGCACCACAAAGCCCACCGCTCCGGGCGTATATCTCGAAAAACACGGCAAACATGTGAGGAAAATAGCGGTACGCTAATATATGAAGATAGGTATTGTTACTCGCAGAGAAGAAAATCCAAAGCTTGCTTTAGCGTTGGAGGCTATAAGGCATTGGGCTAAGGCTAAGAGTACTCGAATAATTTATTCGCCAGAAAAACGATTGAAAGAATGCGATGTTTTAGTTGCCGTTGGTGGTGATGGCACAGTGCTTGCCGCAGCGCATTTAGCATGCGAAAGAGAAATTCCCATTGCTGGCATAAACGCCGGGCGCGTTGGTTTTTTGGCGGAATACGGCATAGAGGAAATACCTGCAGTTTTAGACAGCCTTGCAAGCGGTTCGTTTAGCACGCAAAGCAGGATAATGCTGGATTGCTCGGTTTTTATAAAAAAGAAAAAAATTCTAAGCAGAACTGTTTTAAACGAAATATATCTTCGCGCTTATGCACCTGGAAAAATGATTAATTTAGAGGTTGAGCTAAACGGCAATTACCTAACGGAGTACTGGGCAGACGGCTTAATGCTAGCTACGCCCACGGGCTCCACGGCTTACAGCCTTTCGGCTGGCGGTCCCATAATATACCCATCGGCAGAGGCCTTTGTGCTTACTCCGGTAAATTCAATCAGCTTATCTGTTAGGCCGCTTATTATCCCTTCTTCTGATGTTTGCAAAATAAAATGCGTTCAAGGCAATATTGCAGAAATGGTTTTCGATGGTCATTTCACCGAACAGCTAAACGAAAACGCAGAATTGCGCATCTGCCGCAGCCGCTTCGTCACCAAATTCGTTCACGCCGACGATTCCGGCTTTGTGCGAGCTTTGCGAGAAAAGCTGGGGTGGAAGGGCTTTGTTGGGCGGTTTTGATTAGCGTTGCCACTGGAAAAAGCCCCTGCTCTTTTTCTACCTTTGCTATGGTCTAGTATGGCTATTCAAATGAACATATCGCAAGGAATGCGGATAGAGCAGAAACTATCCGCACAGACCATACTTACGGCACAGATTTTGCAAATGAACTCCATGGAGCTGGAAGTTGCCATTCAGCAGGAAATGGAAATAAACCCCCTGCTGGAAATAGACGATGACCACGAAAACGAGGCAGATGACGATTACGAAGACGATTACCAACATGAATACCAATATGAAGCCGCCGATAAAGGCTTTTTAGACAATCCCGAAAAGAAAACAGACCTGGACTGGGACGATTATTTCAAAGATGGCGCTAAATACACTGAACCGGAAGATTTTAGCCGCAGAGACCCAGACGAAGACGAATGGGAACGCCCGCAAAGCTACGATTTGGATGTTCAGGAATATCTGCTGGAGCAGCTCAAAGACAGAACCCTGCCTGCAAGAGTAAAAAAATGCGTAGAGTATCTAATAGGCTGCGTTGGCGATAACGGTTTTTTGCAAGATGAAAATGAGCCCAAGGAAATTCAAATGCCAGCTACAGACAAAAGCAATGATATAATAGCCGTTGATGTTGTTTTGCAAAACGAAAAGCTTTTGCCGGCTGCCCCAAAATTTGTTAAAGAAGCCTTTGAGGTGCTGCGCAGTTTTGAGCCGACAGGAGTAGGTGCTTTTAATTTGCGAGATTGCTTTCTTATACAGGCTCGGAAAATAGAGAATTTTTCAAAAAATTCTATTGATATACTGGAAAATCATTACGACTCGCTTTTGGAATTGCGTTATATGCAAATCTCAAAAGCTTTGAACATTAGCCTCGCTGAGGTGAATGCGGCAATAAAAGAATTGGCACGGCTTAATCCGCATCCGCTTTCGCAAATACAGGTATCAAAATGTTCTTTCATAACCCCAGATTTTGTGATAGAAAAGGAACCCGATGGCTCTTTTAACGTTGTGCTTAGAGATGGAACAAAGTCTAAACTTAGGATAAATGAATCGTATAAAAACTTGGCAAAAACAAGTGCTGTTAGCGGCGAAGAAAGAAGCTGGATAAGAGGCAAATTAAATTCTGCAAATATTTTTATGCGAAGCATTGAAAGCCGCAGAGAGACCATGCTCTTAGTGATGAACGCTATTGTACGCCGACAATACGATTTCTTTGCACGCGGGCCGCAGCATTTAAAACCGATGATTTTACAAGATATAGCAAAAGAAGTAAACCGTGTGGAAAGTACTGTGAACAGAGTCACAAACGGAAAATATGTGCAAACTGCCTATGGTATTTTTGAGCTTAAAAAATTCTTTTCTGCTGGCGTTGCTCAAGAAGATGGCACCGAAGTCAGCAATGTAAAAATAAAAGACAGCATTAGAGATCTTATAAATAACGAAAATAAACGCAACCCGCTTTCCGATCAAGAGATAGCGGAAATTTTGGAAAAACGCGGTTTAAAAGTCGCTCGCCGCACGGTTAATAAATATCGTGAAGCAATGGGGATTTTGCCGGTAAAAGTCAGGCGAAGCGTATAGTTATGCAATTCAATGAACCTTATAAATATGGCTTTGTAACCAACATAGAAACCGAATCTTTTGAGAAAGGCCTTTCGGAAGAAATTATTCGCCGAGCGAGCAGCATTCGCAAGGAGCCAGAATTTCTGCTAAATTTCCGCTTAAAAAGCTACGAAAAATTTTTAACCATGAAGCTGCCAACTTGGGGTGAGCTAAAATATCCGCCAATAGATTTGCAAAGCATAATTTATTATAGTGCGCCAAAAAACAAAAAAAAACACGCAAGCATTGAAGATGTTGATCCGGAACTTTTGGAAACTTTTGAAAAATTAGGCATTCCGCTAGATGAACAAAAAAGACTTGCAAATGTAGCGGTAGATGCGGTATTTGATAGTGTTTCAATTTTCACAACGCACAAGAAAAAACTTCTTGAAGCAGGTGTGATTTTTTGCAGCTTTGGCGAGGCGGTTCAGGAATATCCCGAACTTATTGAGGAATATTTAGGCACTGTTGTTCCGCCTGGCGATAACTATTACTCCGCATTAAACAGCGCTGTTTTCAGCGATGGCAGTTTTGTTTATATTCCTGCTGGTATAAAATGCCCAATGGAATTATCCACTTATTTTAGAATAAACAACAAAGAAGCAGGCCAATTTGAACGCACGCTTATTATAGCAGATAAAGATTCGCAAGTGAGTTATCTTGAAGGCTGCACCGCTCCGGAATTTTCAAGCAATCAACTGCACAGCGCGGTTGTTGAACTTGTGGCTTTGGATAATGCAAAAATAAAATACAGCACTGTTCAAAATTGGTATGCCGGCGATAAAAGCGGTGTGGGTGGCGTGTATAATTTTGTAACCAAAAGAGCGCTTTGCAAAGGAAAAAACAGCCATGTAAGCTGGACGCAAGTTGAGGCAGGCAGCTCAATCACCTGGAAATACCCTAGCTGTATTTTGCTGGGCGAAGGTTCGGCTGGCGAATTTTACTCTGTTGCTTTAACAAACGGCAAAATGCAAGCCGATACAGGCACAAAGATGATTCACATCGGCAAAAACACAAAAAGCACTATAATAAGCAAAGGAATTTCCGCAGACCAAAGCTCAAACGCTTACAGGGGTTTAGTTGAAATAAGGGCAAACGCAGAAAACGCCGCAAACTACACCCAATGCGACAGCATGCTAGTGGGGAGCGAATGCGCCGCCCACACATTCCCCGTGGTTATTGTGCAAAACAAAAACGCAAAAGCCGAACACGAAGCCAGCACCAGCCGCATAAGCGAAGATATGCTGTTTTTTTTGGAGCAGAGAGGGATTTCAAGAGAAAACGCAATTGGTTTGGTTGTAGGCGGCTTTAGCCGAGATGTATTCAGGGAATTGCCGGGCGAATTTGCGAGCGAGGCAAGGGCATTGCTTGCGTTGAAACTGGAAAATAGCGTGGGGTAATAATGATAGATGCTCCCAAAGCAAAACGCAGGCAGTGGCGCAAGAAGCGCGGCGACGCCATGCAGCAAATGCAAAGCGGTGTTTTAGATCATCTCCCTTTGAAAGAACGGTGGAGCAGGGAAGGTAAGCCAGAGGCGAAGAGGAAAAAGCTAAAACCGCTAACTGAGAATTTTGAGCAAAAAGAAAAAGGGCTTGTGCTTTCTGTGCATAGGCGTTCCTGCCAAGTTCGTTTGCAAAGCGGAAAGGAGATAAAAGCTTTTTACTTAGCAAAATCTGTTGACGAAGCAAAGGAATTCCCAGCGGTTGGCGATTTTGCCCTTGTGGGCAAAAGCGAAAGCGGCAGCGAAAACTTCATTATTGGTTTGGAGCCCCGCAAAAGCGTTTTAACCCGCCCTGGTCCACGCACCAGAGAAAATCAAGCACTTGTACAAGCGGCAAACATAGACCAGGTTGCTATTGTAATGAGTCTTGAAAATCCATCTTTCAACTTTGGCTTTGCAGACCGTTTCTTATTAGCAACAAATTTCAACGGCTTGCCCTTTATTTTGATTTTGAACAAATGCGATTTAATGAAAAAGATACCAACAGAAATTCAAGAATTCATTGAACTGGCAGATAACACAATTTTAACAAGCGCAGAACAAGACACAGGCATAGAAGAGCTAAAAGAAAAATTGCGTGATAGAATTTCCGTATTCAGCGGTCAAAGCGGAGTAGGAAAATCTTCTTTGATAAATTTGCTGGTGCCGAATGCTTCGCTAAATGTTGCCGAAGTGAGAAAAAAAGACGGCAAAGGCCGGCACACAACGGTAGCCTCTGCCTATTTAAACTTGCCTCAAGGCGGAGCGGTTATCGACACGCCAGGCATTCGCGCACTTGGTATTATGGACTTAACCACCGATGAATTAGCCCGCTGCTTCCCTGGCTTTTTTGAAAGCGATATATTCGATTGCAAATTCAAAGATTGCAAACATCAAAGCGAACCCGACTGCGCCGTATTGCGCAGAATAGATGAAGGGCTAATTTCGGAGGCGAGATACAGGAGTTATTTGAGAATATTGGGCGGGTTGGGGTGAATATTAATTCCAATAAACTACGATTCCACTCTATTTCGCCCTGAATTTTTTGCTCGGTAAAGGGCTTCGTCTGCCTGCGAGAAAAAATTTTCAATAGAACATTCCTTAGTTGGGATAATGGTTGCCAGGCCTATGCTTATGGTTGCAGGCGGCAGGTTAGGAATGGACATTTCTTCCACGGATTTTCGAATGTCTTCTAGATGCGCAAAAGCACCTTCTTGCTCTGTGCATGGAAGCACTATAACAAATTCTTCGCCGCCCCATCGCCCCACAAAATCTGCGGGCCTTTTCAACATGGAGACAAATTGCCTTGCTAGGTTGCGCAAAAGAGCATCGCCTTGAACGTGGCCGTAGCTATCGTTGTATTTTTTAAAATGATCCAAATCTGCAATGGCAAGGCTGAAACAGGTTTTATCTCTTATTGCTCGGAGCCATTCCAAGTGTATGCGATTATCCAAACCGCGCCGATTGTAAATGCTGGTTAAGGAATCCAGTATGCCAATTTCCTCAATGGCCTTTATATGTTTAATAAGCCGCCTTTGGTTATTGACCCTTATTTTAATTACCGAGGCTCTAAATGGCTTGCTAATGTAATCCACTGCTCCAAGGTCAAAGCTGCGTTCTTCGTCTTCTGGTCTGCTTGCATCTCCAATAAGAACAACGGGAACTCGCATGCTTTCTTCGCTGGATTTTATCTTCGCCAAAAAATCGCCATAAGCTTTGCCGCGGGTAGAGTAGTCTAAAATTATCAAGCCAATATCGTTAGTTTTAAGCAGTTTCAGAGCTTCGTATGAAGAATTGGCTGATTTAACGCTGTAATACGGTGACAATATGCTACTTGTAATATCTAAGCAAGCGTTGTCTTCACTAACAACTAAAACGCAAAAGCTTTTATCGGTTTCCATCTGGGAGTAATATAGTAAATGTTTTGCTACCTTATCTGCTATGGTCAATATTATTCGCTTAGATGAATGCGAAAGCACGCATAAGTATATGCGTGCGGAACTTGCCGGCTTGCCGGCATGGACGGTTGTTGTTGCAGAGTATCAGTGGAGCGGGCGTGGGCGGCATGGCAGAACTTGGGTTGCTCCAAAGGGTAAAAACCTTTGTTTTAATATTTTATTACCAACAGAAAGACTGAAAGCGGAATTCTACGCACCAACAACGCAGATAGCCGCTATAACCATTGCCGGCATTTTGCAAAAAAAAGGCATAAAGGCAAAGGTAAAATGGCCGAACGATGTTTTGGTAAATAAATATAAAATCTGCGGAATAATATCGGAATTGCTATCGGGATATATTTCATTGGGAATCGGCATTAACGTAAATACGGAAAAAACCGATTTTGCGGAGCTAGATAGGCTTGCTACCAGCATGCTTATTGAAACGGGTGAAGCTTGGGATAAAGAGGCTCTTTTGCAGGAATTTTTAACGGAATTTAAAAGTAATTTTGAGCTCTTGCGCAAAAACGGACTCTTGCCCTTTATTGAAGAATGGCGGCACATGGGTTGTTTTGTAGGATATGAAGCGAAAGTTATCGATAAGGATTCTGTTTTGGAAGGCAAAATAGAGGCGGTTCAAAATGATGGCTCTTTGCTTTTTAGAACAGCAAGCGGATTGCAAACCGTGTGGAGCGGTGATTTGGAAATTTGAAAGAGTGCCGATAATTGGGCATTTGAAGAAAAAAGTGACCAATAGTGAGAAAAAACGTATTTATTTCTAAATAAATAATGTATATTTAATAGTTGTAGGATTAAAATAGTGAGGTCTTCTATGAAAATGTCTATCAAAACTCCAGTTTTCATGATTTTTCTGCTTTGCATTTGGCAAATTGCATACTCTCAATTTTTAGACACATATCCTAGTGACAAAAAAATAAATTACTTGCTTCCTTACGATAATAATATAGTCGTAATAAGCCCAGAAGTGGAAAAATGGATGAAAGAAGAACTTGCTAAAAATTACGAGACAAGAACTATTGAAATGAAAACGGATGTTTTAGGTCGGGCAAAAAGAACGGGTTTAAATACAAAGGGTTCTGAATATAGACAAGTGGTTGTACCTAGGCAAAAAAGATTGGTTACAATTTCTGATATGCATATACGAGAAAATAATATGGAATCAGCACATATGCGCTATGAATACAATACAGAAACAAAAAAATATGATTATTCTTTTAATGGCAAAAAAATAAATGAAAAAGAATATAATGATATTATAAAAAAACGTAATGAAACTTTCGATCTTCAAAAAAAAGGTAAAAGAAACTTACTAATTCCTAATGTGATTTTTTCTGATGACGATCGTCATTGGACAGCCTTGATGACAGCAGAAGAAATTTCCGAATTGATAAGAAATTACAAAGAAGTTGCGATTGATGATTATAAGGAACCTGGAGCAGGTGCTGGTGTGGCCTCTATTTTATCTTCGGTACAGCTATCAACTCATGCTTTTCCTAACAATTATACTGGCAGAGAAATAGGTGTCTATGTAAATGAATGGGACTGTTTTGCTCCGACTTTCGGAATAGTAAATCCAACAAAATATACAATGGTCAATCCTTGCTACCCATGGCTCGTACCAGATATTCATCATAATCTCGTTGTAAGTATTGTACAGAATGCGAGCCCTTCAGCGCATATATTTGGTTTTAATGGACCTCTTCAACACCCTTCAAATCCATTTTCATATTCTCCTCCTATAGAAATTGGAAATCACAGTTATTTTTATTATGCAACAAATAATTTGTATACCAATATGGATATGAATATGGATAATTATATTTATGAAAATAGAGTAATAAATTTTGTTATTGCAGGAAACTACAGATCGCCACAAGATCCAACATATTACGTATCACCACCAGGCAAAGCATTGAACGCTATAACAGTTGGTGCTGTAGAACCTGCTACAATGCGCTATGCTTGGTATTCAAAGCATATAAATTCTGAGATTGGCAATAATAAGCCAGAATTAGCAACATATACAGATATAGATATGGGTATTTATGGTTTTTTAAATGGCACAAGTGCAGCATCTCCTTTAGCTGCGGGTTTTACAGCATCATTGCTGGATCAGCATCCCTTTTTTAAAAGGCAGCCTGCTTTAACGAAAGCACTTCTGATAACTGGAGAAACAATACCTATCCAAAATGCGCACCAATATCCTGGTAACGTTGCAAAAGCTATTGCGAATTATTCCAGCGTTGCTTGGTGGACAAGAAGTGCTTGGTGGGATGGCGACAACTCAGCATTTTTTGATTCTAATAATGAAATAAAGTTTACAGAAAATAATATTCTAGCAAATAAACGCTATAGAATAGCCATAGCATGGCTTGTTCCAGGTAATTATATGAATAATGTAAATATAAATCCTAGTAAAAGAATATCACAAGACCTTGATTTATATGTGGAACAAAATGGCACAGTGATAGCTAGTTCAGCATCAGCACAAAACCCTTTTGAAATTGTAGATTTTGTTACCACATCAAATGCTCCTTTAACCATAACAATCAAGAGGTTTTCCAACTCTGGGCATGGTCGTGTACTTCTAGGCTATCACATGAGGGAGAATCTCTAATGAAAACAACTATCAAAATTTTTGTCTGCGCTGTTATAGTATCTATCGTATTTTTATCCTGTAGCGAGCCTGTTTGCGAAGAGCAATGTGGGCCATCTGAACCATCATCAAATTCGAATACCTTGCCTTCCAACTCAGACACTCAGTCGTCCAGTTCCAATGCTCAATTATCCAGTTCTAACTTATACAACTCCAGTAGTTCAAGTGGTGAATATGCATGTAATTCAAATAATGAAATGCCTATTACCAAAATTCCTAATATGGACAATAGGGTTATTTTTTATCAAAGAGCAGCACCAACAGCATCATGTATAATGGCTGTGAGTGAAGCACTATACGCAAAAAAAGTTATTATTGATAAAGATATTTTAAACTCATGCTTTCCTAATATATTTGATAATGAACAAATAAATGAATGCAGTTATTTTGCGATACCATTTATGGGATCAAGACATGCTTATTACGTTCTTTCTCAAGATATGGCTTTATATTCAATTAAATCAGATATTAGCGGTGTTGGCGATGAAAAACTCATTTGCAGAGGAGGACATGGTGGTATGGATTACGATTTAATGCTTGTATGCGATGATGAGATTGGCACATTAAAAAAATGCATAGACCTTGATAATGTACAAAGCTATACTGACCCTGACTGGGACTGCGAAACAGAAAATGTATTTACTAAAGATGTATTTTTTTAACCAAAAACACCTCCATTTATCAACCAAACATGGAGAGTAGATTCATTTTCTATTTTCTTCTTATGTCGAAAAAAATAGTTATTCTAACCGGAGCGGGAATTAGCGCAGAAAGCGGAATCCCTACATTTAGGGATTCTGGCGGGCTTTGGGAGAACGAGCCTGTGCAGCTTGTTGCAACGCCAGAGGGTTTTGAAAGCGACCCAGAGCGAGTTATAAACTTCTACAATAAACGCCGCGAAGCCTTGAAAAACGCAGAGCCAAACGCTGCTCACCACGCTCTTGTTCAGCTAGAAGAAAAATTCGGCGATGACTTTTTGCTTATAACCCAAAACGTAGATGACCTGCATCAGAGAGCAGGCAACAAAAGAGTGATAGCAATGCACGGCGAGCTTTTAAAAGTTCGCTGCCTAGGTTCGCAAGAGCACGTTTTTCACTGCACAGAAGACCAGCCCGAAAAATGCCCGGAATGCGGAGCGAAAATGCGTCCGCATATCGTTTGGTTTGGAGAAATTCCCTTTGAAATGGATCGCATTCAAAAAGCCCTAGCCAAGTGCGATTTATTCGCCTATATCGGCACAAGCGGAGCGGTGTATCCCGCAGCAGGCTTTAGGCAGTTAGCGAAGTTATCTGGCGCGCACGTTGTGTGCTTGAATTTAGAAGAAATCAGCGGCGGTTACACCGATGAGTTCATTAAGGGCAAGGCAAGCGAAGTTGTGCCCAAGTGGGTGGAAGAGGTTTAGAAATTCTAACTTACCTCTAATGAAAAACATAAACCTCTTTCTTTCCTTCGTTGCCGAACACGGTTTGGAATTGCCGAGTGATTTTTTAGATAAAATTTCAGAATTCTGTGAAGTTCTTTTGGAGGCCAACAAAACCACAAATCTGGTCTCAAAAAACGATGAGCAAAAACTGCTAACAAGACATGTCGCCGACAGCCTTATATTCGCAGCATACCTATCAAGTAAATCCTTTCCCACCCCGCCTTCGGCACCCCGCCTTGGAGGGGAATATTGGGCAGACATTGGTTCTGGTGCAGGCTTTCCTGTTATTCCGCTTTGCCTTTATTTTCCGCAAACAAAATTTTTCGCTATTGAAAGTCGCAAAAAAAGATGCGAGTTTTTAAACCTGGTTAAACAAAAATTAAATCTGCAAAACATTGAAATAATTTCAGGTAAAGCAGAAAATTCAAATTTAAAAAATGTCGATATAGTCTCCTGCCGAGCGGTTGGATCTTTAGACACAGATTTTGAATTGGCAAAAACGCTCCTAAAAAAAGGCGGCAGCTTTTTAACCCTAAAAACAAAACGAATTATCGAAGAGCTAAAAGCAAAAAACAACAGGCTGCTATCACGTGCAGCCATCTGGAACTACAAGCTCCCCCAGGAACAAATGGAGTATGCTCTGGTGGCTATTTCTTCCTTATCTTCTCATGGTAAAAGTACATCTTGTACTTGATGTCGTTTCCTTCGCAGTATTCTATTATTTCTTGCTCAAGATCGCTCCAGTAGCTTTGGTCTTCGTAGAGGAATATGGCTTTGTAGTTTTTATGCAGATTGTTGTATTCTCGCCTTATTAAGGTTAGCACTCGGTCTTTATATTCTGACCTTAGATTTAAATTTTCAAAGCAGTAATAGTCAACGAAATCTTTGGTTTGCTCTATGATTTTTTTGTAATCGGTTAAAAACGGAAATATTGGCGATAACGCCAGCCAGTTCTTTATATTATTTTTTCTCAAAGTTTTCAGCACTTCGAGCCTCTCCTCCACAGATGATGCCCTTGGCTCTATTCGCTTTCTAAAATCATCATCAGTGGTATTCATGCTAACTCCCACCTCAATATTTTTGAACTGCTTGAACAGCTCCATGTCTCGTAGCACGCTTTTTGATTTTGTTAAAATTCCAACGCAGCAATCCAGACCCTTAAGCTCTTCAAGTATTTCCTTTGTTTTCTCATATTCCATTTCATAGGGATTATAGGGGTCGGTTACAGAACTAATCAGTATATATTTGCCTTCAATATCTTTAGGGATTTTTATTCGTTCAAATATTTTTATATCTATAAATTCGCCCCATTCATCATCGGGATGTTTTGCGAATTTTTTCATAAACTCCGCATAGCAGTAAATGCACTTATGCGGGCAGCCCGTGTATGCGTTCACCACGTAATCCGCAGACGGCAATTTCGATTTCGTTAAAGCAGTATTAGCTGCAACCTCTTTTAAAAGCATATCTTCCCCTCTATTGTTGTGGAAGCGATAATATAGAAAAATGGAGTGGCAGGTTCCGAAATTTGCGCAGCTTTGGGTTTCTTCGCCTTCTATGAAGGCACAAAACCTAAATTCCACCTTACGTGATCTTGTATAAAATCGTTGCCGTTAAATTTTAACCCAAAAAAGCTATCAATTTTTTCCAAAGAAAACAAACACGGCTCGCTACCCCAGCCCTTGTCTTCTTCCTCAATAACCGCTTTGGTTCCAGGGCAAAGCGCAATGGCTTGCTCCGCTATGTGCTTCCAGCTGAGCCATTCCGTGCCAAGCCCGAAAAACACCTCTTCGTTCACATCGCTCTCTAAAACTGCAGCATAGAGTTTTGCTAGTTGAGAGGCGTGTATAAATTGCGTGCCATCGTGCTTTGTTAAATGCACAACTTGATTTTCTTTGACCGCTTTTGCAATGTTGAAAAATCTGCGGTCTGGCTGAGTTACACCATCTGGAAAGGCTAAATGCCCGAATGTGTAGCCAGGGCGAATAACGTTTCGCTTCATTTTTTTAAAGCCCAGGGTATAAGCCTCGCCTGCCGCCTTTGTTGCACCATATAAATCTTGCGGAATGCAGACCATGCCCTCGTTTGCATTATTGCGCACCTTGCCGAAAGCTGCTGTGCTAGAGGTGTAGATGAACTTTTCGCACCCGTTTTTTGCAGCGAGTTCCAGCAGTTGAACGGTAACTGTGGTGTCGTTTGCAAGCATTGTGAGCGGGGTTTCGCCCCAGCCAAGCGCAATGTGAACGCATGCATCGCAACCTTCTAAGCCTTTGCTAATAGCCTCTGAGTCAAGCAAGCCAGCGTGGAGCATTTCAACGTTTTTATGCTTTGCCAAGCTTGGGATTTTATTCGGGTTCCTCGCCAAAATTTTTAGGCTATGCCCGCGATCCAAAAATTCCTTTGCAACAAAATGCCCAATAAAGCCAGTGCCGCCTGTTAAAAAAACACGCATTTAAACCTCTTTATTCGTTATGCAATTTTCCATCCACTCATAGTAGGGGGCGTAAGCTCCTACTGCGTTGGTAAATATAATTTGCGGAAGTTCATAAGGATGCCTTTCTAAAATGGCTTTTTGCAGAGTTTCATGGTGATAAGACGGTATTTTGCAAAGCAGCAAAATTTCGCTTTCATCTTCAACCTTCCCTTTCCACCTATAAATGGAATTTACAGGCAAAAGCTGAACACAAGCAGCAAATCGGCCCTCAACAAGCTCTCGCGCCATTTTCTTGGCGCTTTCCATGTTTGGCATTGTAGTTGTACATATTGTAGGACGAGACATTGCGGTAATGTAGAAATTTCCGTTACCTAACCGCTGCCCGCAATGTTTGGTTGTTGATTTTTACGATGTAGATGCCTTTTGTTTGGACCTCAATTTTTAGGGGAGTGAGGAGTGAGGAGTAGGGAGTGGATTTTGCAAAAATTCCCCTCCGTGGAGGGGCGATTTGGGTTTGAGTTAGCGGGGTGGGTTTAGCGTACCGCTATTTTTCGTGTGTATTTTCCGTGCTTTTCGAGATATACGCCCGGGGCGGTGGGTTTGGTGGTGCCGAGCGGGGTGCCTTTGAGGGTGTAGTATGTCTGAACCTCGATGGCCCCGATTTTAGGATTTTCCCGATTTGCAAAGATGGATGTGGCATCATCTACCTTTATTGTCCAGTCTGCGCTTGCTATTGTGCTGTAGTTTGCGTTGGCTGGGGTGAAGGTG
>JAITFT010000074.1 GCA_031281155.1 Candidatus Fibrimonadaceae bacterium | reverse complement strand
AGCGTCTTGCTTGAATTCCTTCGTGTAGAGTCTGCGCTTGTTAGCTTCAAACATAATATTACTCCTAAAGGGTTAATATAATGTCTTAACTTAGAATACTTTTTTAAAGGGGCGGTTCAGTTCGCTGCGTTAAGAACTGAGCCTGCTACCTCAATGCCATCACCTGCTTCTTTGGCAATTTGGTTATGCGAGCCACAAGCGCAAAGTCCAACCCTTCCTTAAGCATGGACTTGGCAGCTTCAATAAGGCCTTGGGTGATTCCTTCTTCCCTAGCATACTCCAGCTGCGCCTTCCTGTCGGCGCGAGCCATCATGCGTGAAGTGTATTGACTGAATTCCATCTTAGTGAATTTAGAAATTCTCGCAAGCTTAAACAGCCCGTCAAAAAACTTACCCCGCAGCTGCTTAGGCCTGCTTTTAAGCTTATGGGCGTTGCGCAAAGTAAAAAGAAGCTTGTCATGCAGGCTCACGCATTCTTCAAGGCTCTTGTTGAACTTAGGCAGCATTACAAAAGCAAAGCCGGTGTAGTCGTATCTTATCTCAGGATAGTCGTCATCGTGCAGAGATAAATACCGAACCACGTCATCGCGCTTATCCGCAAATTTAGGCTCGAAATCAAGGAAATTGAGAGAGTAAACATTCGGGAAATCAAAATCCCAGTCCTCGCCCTTTTTGCCGGAGCTAGCAATGGACATGCTCGAATAAAAGATGGATCTCTTGATGAAATGCTTCTGCGAATTCACCTGCATCTCCACTATGAACTTGTTCCCTCCGGTATCCTCGCAGCGTATGTCCAGAACAGAGTTCCTGCTGTATTTGGTTTCTCCCTGGATATAGGGATTCTTGATAACCACGTCCTTTATGGGATATGCCAGCTTCTTTTCAAGAAAGATGTTCAGCGTTGTGACCAGCAAGCTTTTTTCTTCTTCGCTCGCAAAGACCTTTTGGAATGCGAAATTGTTCGTCAGGTCTGCGTAGCGACCTTTCGGAGCAAGCTTGTTTTTACGAGTAGTTTTAGTTTTTGACATAGCAACAACTAGCCTCATTGTTAAAGTGAAGGCTTGTTGTTTTGAAGTGAATATAGAAAACGCTGATTTAGTCGTTTGGGAGTAGGGAGTAGGGAGTAGACAATTTCACAAAAAACAGTGATTTTGCGGGAAAAAGCGTTGTTTTTGCGCAACGCCGCATTCACAACTTTAGTAAAATGAGCGTAGAGAAATTTGATATGTTTGAGCGGAAGTCTGCCTTGGCAGACATGAGCGAGTTTTCAAATTTTAGCGAGGCTTTGCGTTAAGAAAGTTGTGCGCGGCAAGGGGGATTTAAAAAGGGGGCACCCCCCTTTTTGTATTAAGCTAGGCTTGTCATTGTTTTCAGAAAATGTCCCCCCTATTTTGCTTTCTATAGCTTTTATTATTTTCAATAATTTTTAGTTCTTTTTGTGGTCTCTTACAGAAGCTATTTTTACAATTTTATCAAAATCAACTTCTTTACTTTGCTTTATTCTTTTTTTGTTAAATTTTTCATATTCTTGCTCCGCTGTTTGTTTAGCTAATTCATGGCTAATTTTTCCTGCATGAAATAAAATATCCCGACCATTTAACGTTAAAAAGCCATGCAATTTTTCTAACCAATCTTTCATATACATCGGTATCCTGCGCATTGCTTGTCCTTCTGCAAATATTAAATATTGCTCAACTAAATTGTTTAATGCAAGCAATTCTTGTTCAGTCAAGTAATTTTTTGCTATTGACACATCGTCTTTTCTAACCTTTGTTCCTCTCCAAGAAGTCAAACCCATATTTTCTTTTTTGCTATCTACTCTATCGTAAATTATTTCTGCGGCAGTTTGTCCAGAAATAGCCCAATGCATTTTATTTTGAACTGTTTTAAAAAATAAGATGCTAGCTTCTATTGTCGGGTCATAATCAACACTAGTTGCATAAATGTCTGCAATTTTTTGATAAAATCTTTTTTCGCTTGTGCGAATATCTTGTATTCTACGAGTTAATTCATCAAAATAGTCAAAAGGAACATCAGGATTTTTTAGTCGCTCATCATCCAATACAAAGCCTTTTTTAATATATTCATGCAATCTTACCGTGGCCCATTGACGGAATCTTGTTGCGAGCAAACTTTTAATTCTGTATCCTACTGATATAATGGCATCCAAATTATAAAACTTTTGACTTCTTTCTATTTGCCTATTTCCTTCTTTTTGAACTATTAAGAAATCCTTAATAGTTGAATTTTCTTCTAATTCTTTTTCGTCAAATATATTTTTTAGATGTAAATTTATATTCGGAATGGTGGTTTGAAATAACTCTGCCATCATTTTTTGCGTAAGCCAAACAGTTCCATTGTCTAAACGAACATCTAATCTCGTTTGCCCATCTTCTGTTTGGTATAGTACTATTTGAGATGTTGTGCTTTTCTTCATCTGTAGCGTAAGATAGAAAATTCTAGTATAAATTGCGGGGAAAGAGCATTGTTTTTATGCGAACATAAACGCTGCCGCCTGTTGGCGGCCACACCTAGGAAGCGAACCAGTGAGCTTCTGGAAAACCTTTGAATTAGCTGCTAAGTTAACAGCACTAAATCAAGGGCTCGCCCCGCTAAAAGCGGGGAATTTGTACATATTAATTGCAATAAAAAAACACATGAGTAGCAGAAAAAGTAGGGGCAATCTCGCCGTGGTTGCCCCTGCAATGCGATTTACAACAGCGGGGTTTTAGGGGCGACAGCTCATAGGCGAGAGGGTAGCGGAAAACGCCAAATCGCTGCATAGAAATTTACTAGGCGGTTGAAGCGAGGGAGAAGCTTCTCCCCTCAGAATCTGTAGCAAAAGCCTTTATCCAAGGCTCTTCTTCGTGAGTAAGATTACGAAGTGGTCTAGGTACGATAAAAACTGTTCTTGATAAACTTCTTTTGCCATAAATTTCCCTAAAAAAAGACCCACCCTGATTGCGCTGTTCTGACGGGAAGCGGGGTGGGTATGTTATCGGTAAATATAGAAAAATAAAAAAGGCTTGTCAAGGGGGAATTTGACAGCTTTTGTTAACACTGGGGAATTTTGACAGGCAAAACATTATTTTGTTGTTTTTTTCACCAACATTCCATTGTCTCGCAAACTTTCTCATTCTTAAAATGGAAAGCCTAAACCCATATTAGCGTCAAAAGTTAAGCTTTTGCTAAAATCTTTACAAGAAGAGCCGCAAAGCCAATCTTCGTATTTTACTGGCAAGAAACTCCATCTATAACCCATGCCTGCTTCAAAAAATATGCTTACATAGTAGTACTTTGCGGAATATCCAATATACCCTATAACATCCAACTTTGGACCTGAGACTTTTCTTTTAACATCATCGTCATGCCATGCTTGATACCTTAAATAATGCGCACTTGGCATTAACTGTAAATAATGTCCGCTAGCTTCGCCGTATATAAAACGGCGAATGCCAACTCCAGAACCTAGCTTAAAATAATCACTGCCGCCCATCCATTCATCATTGCCTCCAGTCCATAGAGACGGGCTTAAGATTAGAGAATAATATTCGTTTAATGGATACTCTCCTGTTAAGTAAAGAATAAATGGCGCCTCTCCCACACACAAACCCGTAAGCAATGAAATCGGATGCAGATAAATGGAAGTTTTTTTATTAACTTCTAAATTTTTATTCGCAACCGCCGCATTAGGATGTGATTGAAATTCATGACTAATCCCTAAATTAATATCAATAGACATGCCTTTATGACCAGCAGAGCCTAAACTCAATGGGTTTGAAGGGATATCGGAGAATGGACCCCATCCATAGCCTGCACCTATATCAAAAAATATCTTGTAGCATTTTGGGCATGAAATGCCTTTCGCTGAATATCCAGCATAGCCTAAAACATCTATAATTGAGCCTGAAACAACTTCGCTATCTCCATTGTAATGATTTTTCACCGCCCGCCCATAATATACACTTGACATTAACTGCAAATAAAAGCCATCTGCTTCGCCATTTAAAAAACGACGTACACCAACTCCAGAGCCTAGCCTAAAATAATCTATGCCCCCATATACAGATGGGTTTACAATCAGAGAATGGAAGCCGCTTAATGGATATTCCATCGTTGAGCTTAAAAAAGATACTTCCCCTATTATAATACTAAACCAAAACACTCTTGAAAGAGGTCCAATATAAAGAGTTGGTGCTTGGTTGTATTTAGACTCTATAAACACAAAATCTTCATCGGCAGATGTGCCTGTGCATAAAAGCACAAGTATTAAACATACCACCCATATCTTTTGAATAAACATTTTTTTGTACGTTCTCATAAAATATTAATCTAGAAAAGCTTAGAATGGCAATTAACTCAAAAACTAGCAAACCTAAAACGCTTTATTATAAAGCAAATACATCCTAAAATTATTTTGTTTGTCTGGTAGAATTGCCGCATTAAAATTGTTCCTTTGAAGATAAGCAGTATTATTTGGCTTAGGTTTGTCGTAGAAAAGAGGGCGGAAAAAACCCCAACACATTCCTATGACAAGACCAATTGCAAGCTGTGAATAAGTTGCTTCAAAATACGTTGCATATAATATACTACCGCCAAACAATCCCCATTGAATTGCGGCTCCTTTTATATCATCCATAATAAATAAGGAACCAGCAGTAGGAATAAAAAAATTTAAATATATAGTTGCTATTCTTTGTCTATCGGTAAAATTTTTATATTCGTTTTCGATAATAATATTTCCTATTTCTCTCTCTGCTTCTAAATATTGTATATCTAAATATTCCGCAACTCTCCTAACAGCAACTTCAGCCTCAGCCTCTTTTTTCGCAGCTTCCGCTTCTGCCATTGCTATATTTTTTTTCTGAGTTTCATTCCATTTGGTTTCGCATATGCCCGTACAACTTCTGAGCTTCCTTTCTGCCTTTAAAGCAATGACCTTATTATTCGCTTCTTTCTCTGCCGTTTTTGCTGTTATAGCCTCCTCGAAATAGTCTTGATTCGTGAAGTTTTCCTGTGCGAAAACTGAAGAAAAAATAATGATTATTGCAAACAAACATCGAGTAAACGACTTCCAAACTTTCTCATTCTTATGTAGTGCTGTGATTTTCACGCTGCATAAGATAGAAAATCCTGCCTCAATACACGATTTGTCTAATCATCCCAAGTATCCCAAAAATAGCCATTGACCCATTCTTTGGCTTCTTTTTCGTACTCCTCGTCCATTGCCATTGCTTTATAGCCAGCTTCTAAATTTGAATAAGTCATTGTTTCAGACGGAAGTTGTATTTTATATTGAGCTGTCATATTTTAAATATACAAAATCCTTAGGTTAGTTTCTTCTTGCGCTACTCCTCTAAGGTCACCCGAAATACTCTATCGACTGCCGAGGATCGTGGCGAATTAAAACACATATATCGCCGAGAT
>JAITFT010000216.1 GCA_031281155.1 Candidatus Fibrimonadaceae bacterium | reverse complement strand
GCAATCATAGGACCGGCAACTAATTTAGATCCCATAGAGATAAATATTCCGATCCGTTTACTATACCTGCCTTCTGCGGGCGGCCAGCCGGAAAAATTCGCGAGCGCCATTTAGCGTCTAACAACGCTCGGCTCTACAAACCCTAGCGCCAACATAACCGACCCGCCGGCTCTAAACGCCGACGGCCGGTTTAGAAGAGACGTTACTAACGCAATAAACCATGCGGTACTAACGATGGTTCCCCCTCAGCCCTTTGCCACAAATATCTCGCTTAATTATGGAGCAACCCAGTCTCAAATGGGCTTTACATGGTGGACACCCAAGGGCGAAGCTACCGCATCTGTTCTTCAGTTAGTGCCGGCAGCCAACTTGGTTGGCGGGCAAATGCCAGCCAGCCCAACTACGTTCACTGGTGTAGCACCTTTCCCAATTCCGTCCAATTTACCCGCATATAATTTCGACGTAAACAGGGCAATGGCTACGGGGCTTTTACCGAACACCGAATACGCTTACCGTGTAGGCGACGGAACCCCCGATAACTGGAGTGAGATATACACTTTCCGTACTTTCAACCCAAACGCAAGCCACGTTGCTATTGCGGTCGCCGATCAGCAAATCTCATCAGGCGCAGTCACAAGAATGAGGAACGCCTGGTCGCACTCGCTCACCAGCGCAGTTGCGAGAGCGAACATGTTGGGCGGCGCCAGTCTTATAGTAAGCGCCGGCGACAACACCGCTTATGCCAACGATGTAGTTGAGATTGATGCCTATTTGTTTCCGCCTGAACTCAGGAGCCTGCCGGTATTTACCACCGTCGGCAACCACGACGCCGTTGACCAAAGGGGAGGCGCGGGCTATCAGGTAAATCTCGCCTTGCTTCCACTGGTATATAACTGGCCGAACCATAACTGGTTAGGCGGAAGCCCCACCAGCACGGATAACCAGCGGCGCGGCGGCGGCAACCATTACTTCAGCCACGGGAATACGCTGTATATATCCCTTAATACCAACATCACACACACCACTGCCAGCCTTAACGCGCACAGAGCATTTATCGCGCAAGCCGTGGCTTCACACCCCAACGCTACGTGGAAAGTCGCAACTTTCCACCATGACATTTTCGGCAGCGGCAGCGGCCACTCCGCCGGTATGGTCGGTAGCGGCAGGCAGGCGCTCGGGACGGTACTTAACGAGTTCGGTATCGACTTTGTTATAAACGGGCACGATCACACTCACGGGCGCTCTCTGTTTATGAACGACACCAACGTTGTACAAAACCAGAGACCCGTTGATTTTGCTGGGAACATGAACGGAAAGCTCGTATTTGATCCGCATCCCGGCACCTTTGTCGCACCAGACGGCATAGTGTATATGACCCTGGGCTCGCCCGCCGACTTTCCAAAATACACATCCGTAATTCCGCATCACTCCTGGGTTGCATACACTGATCCAGAAGAACACGACCATTTCGCGCAATATTCTATTATGAGGATCGACGGCAACTCCCTTACATTCGAAACTTATATCATCCCTTACAACCCAGGCACACGCCTGCCTTCAGGTGCGCCGGAAGTGATGCACAGCAGTATTACACTCCGCAAGAACGCCACGCATAGTGATTTGCAAGAATTGATTACAGGCGCCGAAACATTGCAGCGAGGTGACATCACAACTCCGACTTGGAACGCATTCCAAGCTGCGATAACAAATGCGAAAGCGGTCGCTTCTAGCGCAGCTCCAACAACGATACACAACGCATTTATGAATATTTACGACAGGTATTACGAACTTGAAGCAGCAACCAACAAAACCCTGCTTGCCGCCTTGGTCAAAGAAGTGTCGGATACCCTTGCCGTCGCTGCTGAAGGTTTGTGGGCCGGTCAGTACCCCGCCGGATCGATAGCTGTATTACGGGCGGTTTTTGAACCTGCGGCGGAGGTTAACGCCCACCCGCTTTCTACGCAAGCGGAAATTGATGCACAATACGCTTTGTTAAGAGCGGCATTTGATACTTTCCTTGCCGGCGCCAGCGTCATACCGCGCCCCTGGATTGATATCCACCAAATTCCGGCAACGGGAATTTACACAATGGGTCTGGTTGACTGGATGATCGACACCCTCAGGTTAAATCTTCATTGGAATCATATAAATTACTGGGACAGGTTTTTTGCGCATAATACCAAGTATAGCTTCGCCGGCGGCACTTTCGGGCTAAACTATACAACTTTTGTCGAAAATTCCGCTCCTGACGGCCCGCGGAGAGAACACCGCTTTGCCCCGGCTAACGCCATGGGAGGACGCCGCCCCGGTATCTCACAAGCAGCTTCGCATATAACAAGAACCCACGTGGGCGAGTGGATACGGTATGAGCTGAATGTTGCGCAAGCAGGTGAATATCGTGTAGAGTTAGGCGCGATTAACCCGCGTAATGTGGCGATGGTGGTGCTTTTAAGGGATCTGAACTACAACAGACTCGCAACGTTTAACATTCCGGCAAACCACGGCGCATCGGGAAACTGGGAAAATGCTCCTATGATACCTGCGAGCAATAATATTTACCTGCCCGCAGGCAACTTTATTATCGAGATGGTGTTTATGAACGATGGTGCGAGCGCAACTCACAGAGGCTCGGGTATTCCGTCAACATATGCGAACGGCCCGAACGTCGATATCTTGACGTTTCAACGTGTGGGCACCGGAACGCCGCCCACATGGAACAGGCCCAGCAATGTCTTTATCCTTCCGCTTCCGACTAACGATGCCGCCGGAAACGTACTGAGGCAGCGCGGATGGGGAACCAACGGAGTGAGCGGAGAGTGGGGAGCCATAACGGGAAGCCCGTTAACCTCGCAACAAATAAGCTTAACGACCCACATCGTATTTGAAGTGGCGGCCAGGCCAACGGGCAACGTTGACGTTGTTTTGGCGGGTAACGCCCCCGGCCTCGGAGACTGGAATCAGCAAACGTACAGTACCACGGGAGCAAGCGCTACCGGACACAACGCCGTGTATAACGCTACTTTAAGGACATACTCAATTGATCTCCGGCTGCATCCGGCATATGACCTCTGGCGTAATTCGACAATCGGCAGAATCCTAGTTGCACACACCAACGACAGCTGGGAAGAACTGAATGTCATAACAGCATATTTAATTCTTGAAGGGGATGCTACTATAACCTTCGACAGCGATGGCGGCTCTGCGGTACCCGAGCAAAAGATAGCCGAAGGCGATTTAGTAACAAAGCCCACCGACCCAACAAAAGAAGGCTTCACCTTCATAGGCTGGTTTAGCGATTTGCTAGGCAAATTCTGGGATTTCCTAAACGACATGGTCACCAGCAACGCAACGCTAACCGCAATTTGGGAAGCCGTTTCATCTTCAAGCACAAACCAATCCAGCAGCAGCGAAACCCAAAGCAGCTCCAGCGAAGAAGCGCAAAGCAGCAACTCAAGCGGAGAAGCGCCAAGCAGCAGCTCAAGCGAAGAAGCGCCAAGCAGCAGCTCAAGCGAAGAAACCCAAAGCAGCAGCTCAAGCGAAGAAACCCAAAGCAGCAGCTCAAGCGAGGAAACGCAAAGCAGCAGCTCAAGCGAGGAAACGCAAAGCAGCAGCAGTTCCAACGGAGAAACATCCATCTTTGCAAATCCTGAAAATCCTAAAATCGGGGCCATCGGGGTTCAGACAAGATACTACAATCTCCACGGCACCCCGCTCGGCACCACCAAACCCACCGCTCCGGGCGTGTACATTGAGAAGCATGGGAAATATGTGAGGAAAATAGCAGTGCGCTAATTTTAGAAAAAACGTTTTCTACATTACAATAAACAAATAAAAGGAGGCAATATGTCCGCAATAGTTGGTATAGTCATAGTTGTTCTGCTGGTGATAATGGTCATTAGCCTATATAACTCAATGGTAAAATTACGCAATAATCGGGAAAATGCTTTTGCCGATATCGATGTTCAGCTAAGGCAACGCCACGATTTAATCCCCCAGTTGGTGGAAGCCGTGCGCGGCTATGCAAATCACGAAAGCTCAACCCTGCAGGCTGTAGTAGAAGCTCGCAACGGAGCAATGCAAGCAAATTCCATAAATGAAAAAATTGCCGCAGAAAACCAACTAAGCTCCGCTCTGCAAGGCCTGAAAATAACCGTAGAACGCTATCCAGACCTAAAAGCAAACCAAAACTTTATGCACCTGCAAGAAGAAATTTCCGACATAGAAAACAAGCTCGCAGCCAGCCGCCGCTTCTTCAATTCTGCAACCAAAGAATACAACAACCGAATTCAAACCTTCCCCGCAAACATCATGGCAGGAATGTTCAACTTCCAAAGAGAAACATTCTTCGAGCTAGGAGCAGAACGAGCCGTCATAAGCGAAGTCCCAAAAATCCAATTCTAAACCAGCATCTACCACTATGAAATACGTCGGCATATCCACACAGCAAGCGCGCAATAACAGAAATTCTCTGATACTCCTGCTCGCTTTCCCTCTGCTTGTATTTGCATTATTATACGCCGGCTGCTACATCTTAGCAATGGCCGATGAGCACAATTCCGTTTCGCTCGCAAACGGCTTATTTCTTGCCACCGCTCCATTTGTTGCCATCCTTATTCTTATTTGGTTTATAATCGCCTTTTTTGCGAATGTTTACATTATCGACAGGGCTACCGGAGCGCAAACTCTGCAACGCAAAGGGAATAAACGAGTATATAACCTAGTGGAAAATCTGTGCATTTCTTGCGGAATGACCATGCCAAAAGTTCATGTTATTGAAGACCCGGCTCTAAACGCCTTTGCCAGCGGCGTAAGCCAAAAATCCTACACTGTCACCCTAACTCGCGGAATCATTGATAAACTCGACGATAAAGAACTCGAAGGGGTTATTGCCCATGAACTTATGCATATTCGCAACAACGATGTTCGAGTGCTTGTAATCTCCATTGTCTTTGTCGGAATTTTCGCAATGCTTGCCCAAATTTCCATGCGCATGTTGGCTTCTTCCAGCAGGCGAGTTGGCAGAAGAAGCAAAAACGATGGAGCAGGGGCTTTGCTTATAATGCTTTTGGTAATAGTTCTTGTAACCATAGGTTATGGCGTTTCCATGCTAATGCGCTTCGCAATCAGCCGCAAGCGAGAATATATGGCAGATGCTGGTGCGGTGGAATTAACAAAAAATCCTCATGCGTTGGCAAATGCTTTGCGTAAAGTTTCCGGAAACTCCGTTTTGGAAAAAGAACAATGCGAGTCCATTGCTCAGTTATTTATTGAACATGAACAGCCGAAAAAAGGTTTCAAAGCAATGCTCTCAGGTTTATTCGCAACCCACCCGCCAATTCTTAAACGAATAGCAACATTGGAACAATTTTAATTTCTAGATTTTCACCATGAAATTACGTTCACTTACCACAATAGAAGGCCGCAATATGGCAGGAGCGCGAGCACTTTGGCGTGCAACCGGTACAAAAGAAACCGAATTCGGCAAGCCTATTATTGCCGTTGTAAATAGCTTTACGGAATTTGTGCCAGGGCACGTGCATTTGCAACCTGTTGGCAGATTAATCTCAGAAGAAATCCGCAAAGCGGGCGGCGTGCCAAAGGAATTCAACACCATAGCCATAGATGATGGCATTGCAATGGGGCACAGCGGCATGCTGTATAGCCTGCCCAGCCGCGATTTAATTGCAGACTCCGTTGAATACATGGCAAATGCCCACTGCGCAGACGCTCTTGTGTGTATCAGCAATTGCGATAAGGTAACGCCGGGCATGCTTATGGCAGCGGTGCGGCTAAATATTCCAGCGGTATTTGTAACCGGCGGCCCAATGGAAGCTGGCGTTGCAGAAGTCGCCGGCAAGGAAACGCGCCTAGATTTAATAGATGCAATGATAGCAGCCGCAAACCCAAACGTTTCCGATGACGATTTGCAAAAAATTGAAACAGCCGCTTGCCCCACTTGCGGCAGTTGCTCCGGAATGTTCACGGCAAACTCAATGAACTGCCTAAGCGAAGCCCTTGGCTTATCGCTGCCGGGGAACGGAACAACGCTGGCAACGCACACAGAGAGAAAAAAATTATTTGTAGAAGCAGCAAAATTAGTTGTTGAATTGTGCGACAAGTTTTATAATAAAGACGATTTTTCTGTTTTGCCAAAATCTATAGCTACAAAAGAAACTTTTGAAAACGCAATGCGCTTAGATATTGCTATGGGTGGTTCAACAAATACCGTTCTGCACATTCTGGCTATTGCCCACGAAGCAGGCGTTAATTTCACCATGAAAGACATAAACGAGCTTTCACAATCAACGCCTTGCCTTTGCAAGGTAGCGCCGAGCATTGCAAGCGTTCATTTAGAAGACGTGCATAGGGCAGGCGGAATCCCCGCAATTTTGGGCGAATTGGATAATATGGGTTTGCTAAACAGGAATGTAAGTTTGGTACATTCATCTAATCTTGGCGAATACTTAAATAATTGGGATATAGCAAGAAACACAGCGAGCAAAGAAGCGCACGAACGCTTTTTAGCAGCACCTGCGCGTAAATTTAATTTAGAGGCTTATAGCCAAAGCGAAAAATTCGCAAGCCACGATTTAGACAGAGAAAAGGGTATAATTAGAAACGCCGCAAACGCCTACAGCAAAGACGGCGGCCTCGCCGTTCTCTACGGAAACTTTGCCCCAAACGGCTGCGTTGTAAAAACCGCCGGCGTAGATAGCTCAATTTGGAAATTTACCGGCCCCGCCATTGTATTTGAAAGCCAGGAAGAAGCCGTAGAAGGAATTTTAAACCACAAGGTTAAAAAAGGCGATGTGGTAATTATTCGCTACGAAGGCCCAAAAGGCGGCCCCGGAATGCAAGAAATGCTCTATCCAACCAGTTACCTAAAAAGCATGGGTCTTGGTAAAGACTGCGCCCTAATTACCGATGGCAGATTTAGCGGCGGCACAAGCGGTCTTTCCATAGGTCACGTTAGCCCAGAAGCGGCGAGCAAGGGCAATATAGCCTTGGTTGAAAACGGCGATGCAATAGAAATAGATATTCCAAATCGCTCTATAAACATATTGATAACAAACGATGAGTTGGAGCTTCGCCGTTCAGAAATGGAAAAAAGGCCGCAGGCCTGGAAACCGGTTTCTAGAGAAAGGCAAGTTAGCCAAGCCTTAAAAATCTACGCAAGTTTGGCTACAAGCGCAGACCAAGGGGCAGTGCGGATGGTTTAAAACCAAGCCTCAACCTAGTATTTTCTACATTACCCCCATGTCTAAATTCAATCAAACCGATGAGCCGCAGAGCGGCGAGACCGTGGCCGTTATTTCTACAAATCACGGGGAAATGAAAATTCGCCTTTTTCCGGAAATTGTTGGAAAAGCTGCGGAAAATTTTATTGAGCTTGCCAAGCAAGGTAAGTATAACGATGTCCCCTTTCATAGAGTTATCAAAGGCTTTATGATTCAAGGCGGAGATTTCACAGAAAAAAACGGAACCGGCGGCCACGCTGCAGATGGCGAAGATAGCCGAATAGGCGATGTTTACGATCCTCGCCTAACGCACGTAAGAGGCGCTGTTTCCTGGGCAAAAACAAGTTTGCCAAATTCTATAGGCAGTCAATTTTTCATTGTGCACGGCGAAGACGGCGCACACTTTCTAGATCACCCAAAAGGCGGAGGCTCCCACGAAGGCTACACCGTTTTCGGCCAGCTATACAACGGTTTCGGAACCCTAGACTCCATAGCAGAAGCCAAAACAGACAATAGAGACCGCCCAAAAGAAGATGTCATTATAGAAAGCATAACAATAGAAAAAATGGAGAGCTAAAAATGATTTACAATTTCAGCGCAGGGCCTTGCACGCTTCCTAAACAAGCTACGGAAGAAGCCGCAGCGGCCATAGCGAATTTTGCCGGTACGGGAATTGGCATTCTAGAAATGAGCCATCGTACCAAGCCTATAGAGGGAATGGTGGCAGAAACCGAATCGCTCTTGCGTGAGCTTTTGTCAATACCAGCCGGTTACGAAGTCTTGTTTTTAGGTGGCGGCGCATCGCTTCAATTTTGCATGGCACCTATGAATTTACTTGCGCAAAATGCAACGGCAGATTACACAGACACTGGTGTGTGGGCAAATAAAGCAATAAAAGAAGCAAGAAAATTCGGCAAAGTAAATGTTGTCTGCTCTTCAAAAGAAAGCGTTTATAACCACATTCCAAAAAATTTTGAGCAAACGCCCGGCGCAACTTATTTGCATATCACCAGCAACAATACCATTTACGGAACGCAATGGAAAGAATTTCCAAAAGCAAATACATACTTAGTTAGCGATATGAGCTCCGATATTTTAGCCCGCCCCATAGATGTCTCAAAATTCGGGCTTATCTATGCAGGTGCACAAAAGAATATGGGGCCTGCAGGCGTAGCCGTAGCCATAGTTCGCTCCGATATTTTGGGCAAGGCAGAGCGCGAAATCCCTGCTATGCTAGATTACCGCACGCATATTCCAGAAAAAAGCATGTTCAACACGCCGCCTGTATTCTCAATTTACGTAATGAACAGAGTTTTGCATTGGCTTAAAAACCTTGGCGGCGTTTCTGCCATTGAAAAAATAAATATTAAAAAAGCAAACCAGCTCTACAATGCCCTGGACAATTCCAAATTATTCAAAGGCACTGCCGCAAAAGAAGACCGCTCCACCATGAACGTTCCCTTTGTGTTCAGAGAAGAAGCCGTTGCCGCCGACAAAAAAGAAGCCTTGGAAAAAACTTTTTTGAAAGTAGCAACCGAAAAAGGCTTGGAACAACTAAAGGGGCACCGCTCAGTGGGCGGCTTTAGAGCGAGCATTTACAACGCAATGCCGGTAGAAGGCGTGGAAAAGCTTGTTGAGTTTATGAGCGAGTTTGAAAAAAGTCTTTAATTTCTCGCATCAACTCCCCGTAACTTTCCGTTGCTTTGAATTGCGGAAATTCTTTTTTAACGGAATCTGGAGCGCAGAATAGGCAGGCTTTGGCGGCGGCTTTTAGCATTGTGATGTCGTTGTAGGAATCACCTGCTGCGAATATGCGGAAATTAAGGGATTTTAGGGCTTCGACAGCATGCTGTTTTTGATTTTTTTGCCTTAGCTTGTAGCCTATGATTTTATCGTTTTCTATTTCGAGATTATGACAAAATAATGTGGGGTAACCGAGTTTTTGCATTATGGGCTTTGCAAATTCTTCAAAGGTGTCTGATAAAATTATCACTTGGCAAAACTCACGCAGTTCATCTAAAAATTCTCTTGCTCCAGATAAAAGCGGCAAGCTTGCTATAACGCTTTGAATGTCTGAGAGCTTTATGCCCTGTTCATCTAAAATTTTCAAGCGATGCTGCATAAGCTCATCGTAGTCGGAGACATCGCGGGTTGTTAAACGGAGAGCATCTATTTTTGTTTTTTCAGCAACGGATATCCAAATTTCCGGCGAAAGCACGCCTTCCAAATCGAGAGCTACTATGCAAGAGCCAGACATTTTCTACTCTACTGCCTGCTGCTGTTCACCATCGAAAGCATTGCAGGCGGCATTGCAGGCTTTGTTAAAGCGGTCCCACAAAGTTTTTGCAAGATGCATGGAAACGTTGCCAGATTCCCGCCAGGCAGAGCGCAGTGAGTTTGCTTCTGCGACCACCTCGGCACGGTTTAGCGAACCGCTTTGCGCACGTGCCAAAAGCTCTTCTGCTTGCCTGCATAAACCTTCTTTCTTTTCAGCGTTTATTTTATCTAAATTGCTTCTTATTTCTTTTTGGTCGTTGTAAATTGAAAAGAAAGAACTGACAAGCTCGGCAAATTTAACAGTAATTTCCGCCTCAGCCATTCCGCAGCGACCTGTTTTTGTCCACTCGCCTTGCAATTCCCGAACTTTTTGCATGGTTTTGAATTTAAAGTTATCTTGCTCCAGAATTTGCTTTAATTGCTCCATTATGCCATGCTTTACTTCCCAATTTTTATCTAATTCTTTGGCAATGCCTTCATCGCTTTTTGAAGCTGCTTCCCAAAGTTTATCGGAAACCGCATTAAATCTATCGGCAAATTCTTTGGCAAGACCTTCGTTTCCAAGTGCTGACCACTCTGCTTCTATAGCTTTCCACGCTGCCATAGTTTCGGCATTCGCAGTATCAAAATCCAGAGCTTCTATTTTTGAGCATAAATCTTCGCGTTGCTTTTTGGCACCATCGAAGTGCGTATTCCTCTTTTCAAAGAAGGCATCGCTTGCCCCCTTGAATCTCAGCAAAAGTTTCTCATATTCTTCTGCAGGAATAGAACCGGCGGCTTTCCATTGCGCACGCAACTTTGTGAATGCCTTTGGAGTGTTTTTCCAATCGTTGGAATCCATAAGAGCTTCCGCTTCTTCGCAAAGTTTTTCTCTTGCCGCAACACGCTCGTTTACCTGCTCGCTAATACGCTTTTTATAAGTTTCCTGCTTTTTGAAAAAAGAATTAACCGCTGCTTGATAACGTTCCCAAATAACATGATTTTGCGCTTTTGGAACAAAGCCAGTATTTTTCCATTTGGCTTGCAGCTCTTGAATTTTCTTTAGCTGCTCTGCCCACTCGCCTTCTTCTGCGGCAAGCGTTTCTATTTGCATGCAAATTTCTTCTTTGATTTTTAGATTTTCCTCTTGCCCAAGCTCCTGTTCTTTTAGCAAGGGAGCAACAGCATCCATAACCTTATCTAAACCAATTTTAAAACGAGGCCATAGTTCCTGCACTTTTATTGTGGGCATATAACCTGCTGTTTTCCATTGCTCAAGCATTGCAAAAGCCTTTGTTCTGTTTTCCAAAATAACAGGTGCATTTGCGAGTTCTTCAATTTCCTTTATCAACTGCTCTCTTATTTGCTCTGCATGCCAAGATGCCCATTCCTGAAGATTTTGGAAGCGACTGGTTGCGGCTCTGAATTCTTTGTAAACATTTTTGAACTGGGCTTTTTTCTCGCCTACAATCTCTTTCCAATCATAAAAAGCCTGCCTAATGCTTTGCGAAATTTCATTGAAATCTCCGTTCTCATCTAGCTCATTGACTTTTTCAATTATAGCCTGCAGCAGCGGCAGCTTTTCGTTAAATTCTTCTTCGCTTATTTTTTGAGATTCATCTATTTCCGTATCTTCAAGCCCTTTTTCTGCTTCGGCTTCCAAACTTCTAATTTCTGCGTTTCTTTCTTGCCTTTTATTTTCAAGCTCTCTCAACCTTGCTTCTTCGGCATCGCTTTGAGCCTGCTCTTCGGCTTCTTTCTTTGCTTTCTCATCGGCTATGCGAACGCTTTCTGCAACAGCATTTTCTCTGTGCTTGGTGAATATGGAATCGAACTCATTCTGATTCTGCGACAAGCCTAGGGCGGCAGCTTCATTTGCAAGGGCTAAAGCCTCTGACTCAAGCCTTTGCATTTCTGCATCTACAGATAGTGGGTTTTTATTTTCCAATAACCTGCTTGCGTGAGATAGCAAGGCTTTTTGCCTTCTGGTTAATTGCTCTGCTTTGTCTTTTTCCGGATCTATTTTTGCCGCTTGCAATTCTGCTAGCATTTCCTTTGCTTTGTTACGCACCGCATTGTTCATTGCATCGCTTGTGATTTCTTCAATCAAGTTTTCCCTTTGCACCTTTGCAAGTGCAGCTAGAGCTACCGCCTCCTGCGGATCGCTTTTGGCTGTTTGGCAAAGCAAGCCTTGCTTTGAGCAATTCTCAACCAAATACATACGCACATCTGCAGACTTAGCCACCCTTATAAGCTCTTCTGTATCTTTTGGTTGCATATCGCCCAGCATTTGGCGAAGCTCAGGCGTTAGACCCTCGGTATGATTCTTTAGCTTTTTAAACCAATTCTTTCTCAAACATTCTTTTATGGCATTTTGAACGGAAACATCTTTTTCACCTGAAAGTAAAGTATTTAGGTGCTCTGCCGAAGAAATTTTTTGGATGGCTATTTTTCTCAAATCTGCTTCATTATCATTTTTCGCCTCTTCTAAAAGAGCATCCAAGTCTGTAGAAGTCAAATTTTGCACAGCCTGCCTGCGCAAAGTCAAATCCGAATTCTGCCATTTTGGCTTAAATACATCCAATAAACTCATTATATCACCTCTTTTCAAAAATAGGAACCACAGAGTAATGTAGAAAATCCTAAGTTAATGTTTTAACGATTAACCCGTTTTTTGGCAGAAGCCTCTACTCATGCCGTATTGCGCTAACCGGATCCATGCGGCTGGCTTTGTAGGCTGGTAAAATAGTGGCTAGAATGCACATTGCGTTGCCTATAACGAAAATCGCTATAACATCCAAAGGCTGGACTTGAACGGGGAAAAAGGGCATCATATAAACATCGGCGGGAAGTTTTATAAAATGCGTTTTTTCTTGCACAATGCACAGCGTTAAGCCCGCAATACCGCCCAAAACCGAACCGAACACGCCTATAAAAGAACCCATGCTCACAAACACGCGCATAACCGCAGTTTCGGAAAAACCCATGCTGCGTAAAATGCCAATTTCTTTGGTTTTATCAACAACAACCATAATCATTGAGCTTATAATATTAAAAGCAGCTATCATAACTATCAAGCTAACTATGGCGGCAACTATAAATTTTTCATAATTCATCCATTTTAAAAGCGTTATGTTTTTAGCCTTCCAATCGCTCGCAGTATAAGGATAACCCAAAAATTCCCTCGCTCTCTGTGAATGTATTTCGCTCTTCCACGGATCCTTAACTTTGAATTGTATTCCGGAAACGCCTTGCATGCCAAGCAAGGCTTTAAGAGCGGATATTTCCACATATAAAAGATTGCCATCGTATTCGTACATTCCGGTTTCAAAAATTCCGCCCACAACGAATTGCATCATTTTCGGGCCGCCGCTCATCATATCATCAGGACCTTGGAAAGTTTGCAAAACGAGAGCATCGCCTACATCAACGCGAAGCCTTTGCGCAAGCACCGACCCGAGCATAAGCGAGGGACGAAGCCGCCCGCCGTGGTCTTCAAGGCTATCTACCCTAAAAATACCCGCTATCATTTTTGAAGGCAAATCTATAACGTTCCTGGCGGTGGCGGGTTCTATGCCGTAAACCACAACTCCATCGTTCACCCTCTTTGAGCTAACGCCAACCTTGTAAATAACAAAAGGCGAATATGCTGTGATTTCCTTATCGTTTTCCATAAGCTGCTTTGCTATGAAATCGGGATCTAAAATCTGCTCGCCTCTCATATTCATAACTTCAAAATGAGCATCTTTGCCAATCATCTGCTTTGTGACTTCTGATTCAAAGCCGTTAACAACCGAAAGCGCAACAATCAAAGCGAAGGTGCCAATGCCCACGCCAAACATGCTGAACAGGCTTATAAGCGAAACAAAGAGGCTCTTTCTCTGCGCACCCAAATACCGCCAAGCTATTTTTTGTTCAAGACGAAGATTCAAAACTCTATTACCCTAACACGAATTACCTGTTCAATTTTCCTAAGCGACTCTATTAGGCTTTGCGAAACGGAAGAATCTACGTCTATGATATTATAACCTATTTTTCCATTGCTTTCGTTTTTAAACCTGCTTATATTTATGCCGGCATCGCCAAAGACTTTTGATATTAATGCAATCATATTCGGCACGTCGTTGTTAATCACCACAACTCGGTTTTTTGTGTTAGCGGAAGGGCGGCTTTCCAAAGCCGGAAAATTAACGGAATTTTGAACAGTGCCAAATTCCAAATAATCTTTCAACTGCTCTACCGCCATTGTAGCGCAATTCTCTTCGGCTTCTTCTGTGCTTGCGCCCAGGTGCGGAAAAGAAATTACCTGCGGGTTCGCTAAATCCGCTTTGCCGGGAAAATCGGTTAAATAAACGTTATTGTTGTTTTTTGATAAAAAAGCATTGATTCCTTTTTCGCTAATAACCCCGTTTCTAGCGAAGTTCAGCAGGTAGGAGCCTTTGAAATTTGCGAGATTGTTTTCGTTGAGCAGGTCTTTTGTTGTGGGCACAAAAGGCACGTGGACTGTGAGCGCATCGGCTGCCGCTATAGCTTCGTCCATGCTTTGCGCAACTTTGACGGTGTTGTTGAGCAAGAGTATATTGCTTATGCTTGGGTAGGGTTCGTAGGCGACAACATTCATGCCGCGACCAATGGCTCCGTTTGCAACCAGAACGCCAATTTTGCCAAGCCCTATAACGCCGAGAGTTTTGCCTGCAAGCTCGGTGCCGACAAAAACGGATTTATTTTTCTCAACGGCCTCGCTTATTTCTTTATCTTCCATGTTTTTCAAGGAACCGAGCCAATGCAAAGCTTTGTGCACGTTTCTCAGAGCGATTCCAAGCGTAGTGAAAACAAGCTCCGCCACGGCATTCGCATTTGCGCCGGGCGTATTAAACACGCACACTCCCTTTGCGCTGGCTTTGTCTAGAGTTATGTTATTCACGCCGGCTCCTGCCCGAGCAACAGCTAGCAGGTCGTTTGAAAAAGCGTCTGTGTTTACCTGTGCGCTGCGCACTAAAATTGCATTTGGGTTACTTTCGCCATCTCCAACAGAATAACCTTTGCCAAACAAAGCTGTTCCTTTGGCGGAAATTTTGTTGAGTGTTTTTACCGAATACATATATACTCCTTGAAAAGTGGAAGGGGTAAGATAGAAAAATTTTCCCAATGAGGATGGTTGCGAGCATGTAAAGCCCTTTTTCGGTAAAGGCTTTGGGGTAAGCAGTAGAATGTTTTAACTTGTTGAACCGGTCGAAAATTTCGACCAGTTCAGTTTTATCGAAAAAACGCCAAATCCGTCAACAGTTGTTATCAAAATGAGGGGGGGTATGTATTTTTCGCCGTTTAATTACGTCTAACTAGTAAAAACAAAAAACTGGAGGACCTATTATGGTTGCAAAAAAAACATACGTTGAACACTGCTTCATGTCCGAAGGCGAAGGCTACTTCGCCGACTTGAAAGTCGATATGTCTTTCAAGAAAACATTCGCAAATGAAGACGAAAAAGAACCGCTGATTGTGATGCTCAACGTGTTCCTTTCTGTCTGAACCCCGATAGCCCCGATTAAAGGATTTTCCCGATTGTATTCATTCATAGCACAGTCAACAATTCTACGAATAAGCATTTCGTATTACATAATCCTGTTAATCCTAAAATCGGGGCCATCGGGGTTCAGACAAATGCGAGAGTTTGGAGGACAAGCTTCTTTTTTCTTTGTGCCATGCCCATAATCTTAAGGAGAAGCCCGAGCAGTTTAGCGAGGGCGTGTTCGACAAGATATTTTTCATTGCGAGATTTTCTAACTTCACAGAGAGTGAACTTCGTGATTATGAGGCAGCTATGAAAGAGGTTGATGTTTACAACGCCACTATTGCTTACGCCAAGAAGGAAGGCGCGC
>JAITFT010000158.1 GCA_031281155.1 Candidatus Fibrimonadaceae bacterium | reverse complement strand
ATCAGTTCGCTTTTAGAGGAAGTAGTCATTTTCCTATTCCTGTGGTTCTTCGATTTGGGTATTCAAAGCATCTAAATCAAATAATTTGCGAATGGGTTCGGAATATGTGGCGTATTGGTCGCCTTCTCTGTTCAAATTGGAATAATTTAACGCTACCAATAAATTTACGCTGTTATTCGCCATTTTAACGAATTCACTGCTAGACACGCCTTCTTCGGTTAAATCTACAACAAAGGTATCCCATTCATCTTTATCGGAGAGATCCAAGGCTTCTTCTTCGTTGTTGACTACTTTTATGGTTGCAAGCGGCAGCATTACTCCCAGAGTTTCCTCTACCATTGACAGAATTTCTTCATCTGCCACCCATACCAGAATACGGCGCAATTTATAATCATAATTTTGCGGGACTACAGAGGGTACTTCATCTCTGAAATCCTCTAAATCATCAAAACTTTCATAATACTCTTCTGATTTTACCATAGGGGCAAATGTAGAAAATTACGCTCTGTAATTTGGTGCTTCTTTTGTTATTGTAATGCTGTGAGGGTGACTTTCTTTCAGGCCTGCACTGGTTACTCGAATAAAGCGAGCCTTTGCTCTAAGCTCTGCCAGGTTTTTTGCGCCCACGTAGCCAAGGTTTTGACGAACCCCGCCCATAAGCTGATAAACCAAATCTTTGAGCGGGCCTTTATAGGGAACCTTGCCCTCAATGCCTTCGGGAACGAATTTTGACAAGTCTTCCACTTCGGCTTGAAAGTAGCGGTCTTTGGCGCCGTCTTTCATTGCTCCTATTGAGCCCATTCCGCGGTGGCTTTTGAATGTGCGCCCATTTGCCAAAATGGTTTCACCGGGACTTTCTTCTGAACCGGCAAAGAGACCGCCTATCATAACGGCATGCGCACCGGCTGCCAGTGCTTTTGCAATGTCACCGGAGTTTTTTATTCCGCCATCGCCAATTATTTCAACGCCATGTTTCACGGCTTCTTTTGCGCATTCCAAAATTGCAGTGAACTGCGGAACTCCAACTCCTGCCACAATTCTTGTGGTGCATATTGAGCCAGGCCCAATGCCAACCTTAACAACATCTGCCCCGCTTTTTGCCAAGTCTTTGACTCCTTCTGGTGTTGCTACGTTCCCGCCAACCAACGTTAAATTCGGGTAAGCTTTTTTAAGTGCTTTAACCATATTGAGAACGTTTATGTGGTGCCCGTGAGCGGTATCGACAACGAGCATATCAACGCCTGCTTCAACCAGGGCCGCTGCGCGGTCGAGAGTATCGGCTGCTGTGCCAACGGCGGCGCCAACGCAAAGCTGCCCATTGGAATCGAGGCAAGCTTCGGGGTTAAACTCTCTTTTCAAAATATCTGTTATTGTTATTAGACCCTTCAAATTATTTTTGCTATCTACCAGGAGCAGCTTCTCTATGCGATTTGTATTTAAAATTTCCTTTGCCTTTGCGAGCGATACGCGCGGCGAAGCGGTGATTAGTTCTTTTGTCATCACTTCTTTGACTTTAAGGTTGCGGTTTGTTATTGTGCGCAAATCTCTGCCTGTGATTATGCCAACCAGTTTGCCTTTGGATAATACAGGGAACCCGCTAATCTTTTCTCTTGCCGATATTTCAAAGGCTTTGGCTACAGGTTCGTTTGCATCTAGAGTTATAGGGTCAAGCACAACGCCGGATTCCCATCTTTTAACTTTGCGAACCTCAACGGCCTGCTCTTCAATGCTCATATTTTTGTGTATAACGGAAATGCCGCCTTGCAAGGCAAGCGAGATTGCGAGCGGCGCAGTGGAAACCGTGTCCATGGCTGCGCTTAAAACCGGAATATTAAGTTTTATTTTTCCAATTTCGGTTTTGAGCGAAGTATGTGCTGGCAGCACCTCAGATGCCATCGGCGGAATGATCACGTCATCGAATGTAAGGGCTAATTTCATTGGGGTAAGGTAGAAAAATCCCAACCAGCAATGAAAAATTTCTATTTTCTTAACCGTTATGAAACACGCCTATATTCTTTTACCTACGTCAAATGGCATTCCTCTCAACGATGTTGGGTGCGGAATTATGGAAACCCTCAGTAAAAGGGGCTTGAAAGTTTCCAAGTTTGTTCCCTTTGGCGAAGGCGGCGTGCCTTTTGAGGAAATCAGGAACGCTATAATATCTGGTCATGAGCAAGTTGTTATGGAATTGTTGGTAGATAAATTTTTAAGGGTGTCTGCGAAAAGCGACGTGGTTATAGTTGAGGGCGTTTCATTATACGATATTTTTTACAAAAGAGAGCTGCATAAAATGCTCACATCGGCGATGGATGTAAATGTCATTCTGGTTTCTTTTGTTGGCGATAAATCAATGGATGAATTGATAGGCGAAATTTCCATTGAAGAGCGCTTTCATAGAAATGCGAATGCTTTTATGGCTGGTTGCGTGTTTTTGAATGTTTCGGAAAATAGCGAGGCAGAACTTAGAGCGGTGTGTAAATACAGAGATTTACCAGTGCTGGCTTTTGTTCACGATGGTGAAAGCCCAAGCAAGGAAGCAGTTATGGCCGGCATAGAAGAAGAGCCTTGGGAGCAGGTATTGCAAGTTCAGCGAGAACGCAGAATGAGCCCGCCGGAATTCAGAAACTTTTTAATTAAAAAAGCGCAAAAATATAAAATGAGAATAGTTTTGCCCGAAGGTGCCGAACCGAGAATTGTGCGTGCTGCCATACTTGCGCTTCAAAGGCAAATAGCCATTCCAATCCTTTTGGCAAAAAGAGCAGATGTTGAAAAAACTGCCGCCACGCTTTGCATGAACTTGCCCCCAGATCTCGAAATTATAGATCCTGAAAACATAGCAACAAAATATGTATCTAAACTAGCAGAGTTGCGAAAACACAAAGGCGTAACCGAAGAAGATGCAAAAAAAATGCTGCAAAGCAGTGTTTGGGTTGCAACCATGATGGTAAAAACAGGCGATGCCGAAGGCCTTGTCAGCGGAGCAGCTCATTCCACGGCAGACACGGTTCGGCCTGCTTTAATGATAATAAAGCCTCATGCCGGAACCTCTATTATAAGCTCGGTATTTTTTATGTGCCTGCCCACGCAAATACTTGTTTACGGCGATTGCGCCATAAACCCCAACCCCAACGCAGACGAACTTGCGCAAATAGCCATACAATGCGCAGACACCGCCAGAGACTTTGGCATTGCGCCGCGCGTTGCAATGCTCAGTTACAGCACAGGCGAGAGCGGCAAAGGCGAGGGCGTAAACAAAGTAAAAGAAGCCACCATGAAAGTCAAGGAGCTTCGCCCCGACATTGAAATAGACGGCCCCATGCAATACGATGCCGCCATAATGGAATCCGTTGCGCACACCAAGGCTCCCGGCAGCAAAATAGCAGGGCGAGCCACTGTGTTTGTATTTCCCGATTTAAACACAGGCAATACAACCTACAAAGCCGTTCAGCGAAGCGCAAATATTGTTAGCATCGGCCCCATGCTTCAAGGCCTTGATAAACCCGTAAACGATCTTTCTCGCGGCGCATTGGTGGACGATATTGTTTATACCATAGCGATGACAGCGGTGCAGGCGGGAATGAGAGAACTTAACGAAGAAGAAGTTTAGCTGGGCGGGATTTTTCTATATTCCTATCTAAGATTTTTTTGGAGAAAAACTGATGTTGAAACGCATTTCTTTTTTGGCGGCAATTTCCGTAGTCTGTGCTTTTGCCGAAACCCCTGCACCCGAAGCTCCCGCTGAAGCCGCTCCTGCGCCTGCCGTAGAAGCTGCTGCGCCCGCTGAAACTGCCCCCGATGTTGCAGCTCCAGCCCCCGAAGCAGCACCCGCTCCCGAAGCAGAGCCGGCAGTTGTAGCTTCTGAAGTAGCTCCTGTGGAGCAAGAAGTTGTTCCAACGGCAGAGGTAGTAGCTGAAGCTCCCGCTTCGGATGCAGAGCCTGTAGCAGAAGCAGAAGTTCTTGATTCAGCAGTCGAAGCTGTAGCTGTTCCAGAGCCATCATTGGTAGCCGAAGAAGCGCAACCAGCTGTGGTAGCTCCTGTTGAGGTAGAAACTCCAGTTGCGCCAGTAGCTCCTGCCGCTCCGGTAGCGCCAACTGCGCCAGCGAA
>JAITFT010000121.1 GCA_031281155.1 Candidatus Fibrimonadaceae bacterium | reverse complement strand
GATTCTTTGTTTTTGCAAAAAGGCAATTGTTTTTTTGCAACAGCAAGAGACACAATTTTTCATTCCAATTATTATGTAGATCCTGGCAGCAAAAACATAGTGTTGCTTGCAGATGGCTTGAGAAGCGATACGCTTTACACAGCAACTTGCCTTTATGCGCGTGATTCATTGGCGAGAACATTGGATTCCGCTCGCAATTCTGCAAAAATCAGACTCAAAAGAATTGCGGAAAAAGATATTCCTCCAACGACTGTTTCAAGAACAGAGCCTTCAAGAGTCGCAGCTTCGGATTTTTTGCCTGGGCAGCCAATAAGGTTGTATTATAATCAGCCCGTTTCGGCAGATACAATGAAGTTTCGCATATCTATAAACGAAGATAGCGTTGGGGTGGTGGTAAAGCAGGTAGATGCCATTCAGTTGGAAATTACCTCAGATCCTCCCTTTAGCACAGATTCGAGAGTTAGGCTTTTTCAAATTGAAAAAGATTCGATTGCAGATACCCTAACTCAAAGAATGCTAACGCAATTCAATACCATTTCAAGATTAAAACTGGCTTCATTGAAAGGCGAAATTCCCGGCGGCGATGCCCAGACAATAGTGGTGCTGCGAGAAACCACGGCCAGCAGAACTGGAAGGTCAATCAGAACTCTTGGCAGGGAATGGCGAGCAGAGTGCGATGATTCCGGCTTTTTTGAAATAAAGAATTTGCCTTCTGGCACTTATCAATTTATGTATTTCAAAGATTTAAACGGAGACGGCCGTTTAAATTCTGGTTCAATTTTCCCTTTGCAAGAAGGCGAGCCTTGGTTTGCCACCGAAGAAGAGCTTATACTCCCTCCGGGCGATGACAATGTTCTCAATATGCTTTTAAAGCTTAGTCCTTAATGCATCTTACGGAAATAGATGAATTTTCTGCAAAGCAGGCTATAAAATCAAGGTTAGATGTAATTTGAAATGGCCTTCCATCTGAAGATATAAATGCAGCGACATGACCAAAACTGCGATTAAGCGATATTTCACTCTCTTCTTTACTAGCGCCCCATTCAAAAAATTTATTATCTTCATAAAGAACTTCGCAATATTCTTTACCCCATTTGGCATAACCAACCATGTATGCACCTGCTGGCAAGGCGGAAAAACCATAATTATCGTCGCCATTGCCGACTTGGCCTTCGTACTCTAACCAGTCATAACCTGCTTTTAAAGTATAATTATAATCTTCTCTTTCTTCAAGCTCTTCCCAATCTTCAGGGCCAGGTATTTTCCAGCCTTTTGGGCAATACTCATTGAGTTTGCCGTTGTTAAGGTAAAGCCTACCGTAAATATCATTGCATTCTTGCTTGTTATCTGGGCACCTAGAAGTTTGATGTTCATACCTCAAATTCTCTGCCATCCAAGTTTGATTTCCTATTCTGACAAACTTGTACAGTTCGCCGTCTCTTCTATCGCAGAAATGCGTTGAAGCGTCAAATTCTCCGCAGGCAATTAAATCTGCTACTTCTATATCTCCTCTTTCGCAGGAAAAAAGAAAAGCAGCGCAAACTAAAGCAAGTAACCTATTCCGCATAGCACCTTATCCGTTTTTGAGTTTTTCATTGATGTAAAGCGTTCTGTAAAATATTTTATATAAGAAGCATTTACGAATATACTATTGTTTATTTTATAAGTTAAGCCCCCCGTAGCGGCAATTCCGAACATCGCTAAATCTTTTGGATTTTCATATTCGCCAAATTTTGAAGTCAGCGGAATGCCGACAATTGCTCCTAAAGAAATTCCAATGTCTTCAGCAAGATATACTCTCGCTGTTAAAGGTATTTCAAAATTCAAACCGCTAACTTGCGTTTCGTTTATTTCAAATTCTTCGGAAGAAATCAACAACTCAGGAACAAAATCCAGAAAACCAAAGTTTTTCACCGCAACCAAGCCAAGTGAATAAGCAAGCCCGCTTTTTCCATCTTTATATCCGCTTTTAGCAAAACCTATTTTGGCGGTGAAGCCTATGTTTTTTAGGAGAGTGGGGAGTGGGGAATGGGGAGTAGTTTGGGGTTGAGCTTGAGGCTCTGGAGGCTGAGGCTCGGCAGTTGGAGTTTCTGTAATTTCTTTAGTTTTGGCTAATTCTGGTTCGGGCGAAGAGGGCATAATTCTTTCAAACAGGGCAGGGGATTGGGTGCGGATTTTTTCCAGCAAGCCTCTTGCATTATCGCTTTCGCCAACAAAACTGCCAAGCAATTTGCCGCTCATGGATTCAAAAAGCTCTACGGTTAAGGTTAACTGCCCGGCAAAAACACCTATTTGGCCTTGAGTAACATACTCTGCTCCTATTACCCTGCCTATGGCAACTGCGCAACCTTCTTCTGCCAAGCATTCTCGCTCTGCTTCGTCTGGCGGAAGGAGAGCGAACAGGCCGTCTCTGGTTAAAACGGTGAATTTATCTCGCGGCAGGGTAGCCACTGCTCTGCTTCTCAATTCGTCTGTAAGGTAGCGAAATTCGCTGATGGATAAGTCAACATCTTCGTTGCTTGGGGTTACTTCTAAAATTGCAATAACGGTAGCAAAAGTTACCTGGACCTTGATTAACAGGCTTGCCAGGATTATTAGGATTTTTGGGCGCATGGGAGCTAAGGTAGAAAATTTACTGCACCACAACGCGCAATGTTTGCTTTTCAACCCTAATGAAATATATACCCTTTGCTTGAACAGGTACCGTGTGAGTATGAGCGGCGCTCCTGCCTGCGTGTATGCGCTTGCCTTGCAAATTATATACCTCTACTTTTGCGTTGCTCGGCACATTCCCAATGATTATAGCGTTGCCTGCCGCCCGTGCAGATAGCTGAGGTGAAAAATCCTTTGCCCTTGCGATTGGCGTAAGCAGAGTTGTGTCAACGTGAAGGTAGGCTTTCATAACATTGAGCTCTTCCCAACCATAGCTGTAATAGCCTATGAGAATTCTGCCTCTTGTTGTTATGGATCGCAGAGCTTGAAAGGCATTAGGCCCATCGGTAAACACCAGGTTCTCCAAATCGAATACAAGTGCTCCATAAGGGCCTACATCGGATTTAAAAACACCATTTGCGCCATTTAACAGCGGCTCCGCTTGAGACCAGAAAAGTGATTCGGTTAGGATATTAACCTGCAAAGTTCTAGTTGCGCTGCTGCTGGGCCGACCGGCAAGTTCCATCACAAGGTGAGTAGCCGCCCTTAAAACATTGATTGGCAAGTCTTTGCCAAGCAAACCGCTTTCAAGGCATGTATGGCCTGTATTTGACCAACCGCGTTGCCTGTTAACCGCTCCGCCTGTGGTGGTTGGTATAAAGGGCAGCGGGAATATACTTGGGTCTTGGGTTACAGTAGGCTGTGCCATGTCTCCGGTGCGTTCGAGAATGAGGATGTCAATATCTGGCCCGGCAAGGTAGTTGTTGGCAGTGGCAGAGCCGTCTCTTCCTACGCCTTCATTAACGAAGAAAAGTTCGATGATATATTTGCCTGCGGGGAGGTAAAATTCTTTATCTCCTGCAATGCTTCCGGCGTTGCTCCAGGCTCCTGAAAGCGGGGTGTTTGCAGGAATAACGAAGGTGCTGAGAATATTTTGCTGGGTATCTCTAAGCACAACCCTCTGTACAGATGCTGTGCTGTTGACTGCGCCTAGCGTTGCTTTATAAGAACCGGCTCGCTCTATGTTCAATTCGTAACGTACCCATTCGCCAATATGCGTTTTTGTGATATGCGCTCGGTTGTGCCCGCGCCCGCCCTCGGCGTTGGCTGGGCCAAATCTGTTTTCGCTGCGCATGACTTCGGCAATATCTTTAGCGTAAATTTGTTTTGTGAAATGGGCATCGTAATGTTCTTTATCGTCTGCTCCAAAGAAAAATACCTCGTTGGCTTTCATCCAGTCAACCGAGGCTATAGTGCATCTTGCATTTGCTTTAATTTCATGGACAAAGATAAAGGGAGCGGGAATATTGCTTTCGGTGCTCAAGAACCATTCATAAATACTATCCAAATCGGCGAAGGCTTTATCGATATTAGCTTGAATAGCAAGCCGCAGGTCATAGACAATAACTGCTGCATCCAAAACAGCCTGCACTTTGACTTTTGAACCGAACTCGTATTGGCCTTCCCATCTGCCCTCGGAGGCTACAGCCAGCTTTGCTGTGGCTGTTTCAATTAAGTTGCCCAATGCCGTTTTGTTGGTGTTTGGGTTTAGTGCATAATACGCTTGGTACAATGCAATAAATGCGGCATGGACAGCCGCAGCAGATGATGCGCCTGTGATGGCTTCTGCTTGGGTGATTCTCAGCTGGAATGTGTCCCAGCTGGCAGCTGTAATATTTTCTCTCAGCACCGATTTCATGCCTGGAATTAAGCTTTGCAAGTCGGCGTAGTTTGCTGTTTTTTTGAGCGTAATTTCGTCGATTAGCACATCGTCTTCGGTGCGGTAAGTGGAGAATGTAAGGCTTTCGCCCTCAATGGTCATAATTGAATACTGGGTGTTCAATCGGTTATCGATGTCTTGCTCGTGCCCGTAGGCAACCCAAGGCTGCATTTCCAAAGCGTAAAACTTTGCGCTTGCTCCCGATAAGCTCATGTATTGGACTCCTTGGGGCTGTATAAAAGTGCCTGGGTTTGCTTTGGTTGAGTTGGTTTCATTTATATCTAAAACTGTGGGCATTTGTTCTTTTATAACCTTATTGCCCTGCATAAAATGCGAGCGGGCATAAACGTGATCGTGCCCGTTGATGGAGAGGTCTATGCCGTGCCTGTCGAGGAAGGGCGACCATGTGGCTTGCATATTGTATGAATCGGAGTACCCTTTGGGGCTGGCATGTGAGCCGCCGCCGTAAATGTCGTGGTGAAACAAGACGATTTTCCATGTAGCATTAGGATGGGATGCAACGGCCTGTAGCATAAAGGGCTCGTGTATTGCGGCATTTATGATTTGGGAGTTGATGGATATGTATAGCGCATTGCCGTAGCTGAAAAAATAGTTGCCGCCAGCACGGAGCCGGGTAGTGTCGGCACTGGTGCCTCTCAAATTGTTATGATTAGGCCAGTTATAAATTTTATCCATAAAACCTGTTTGCGCTGGCCCAACCCTCATATCGACAACATCGTGGTTGCCAATTGCAACCGCTACCGGAAGGCTCTTTAGCTCCGGCGGAGCCAAATACCCTTCTACCTCGCCAACGTCATTGGCATAGTTGGTTTGGTCGCCGGCAACAAGCATAAAAGCTGGCCCGCCGCCGTGCCTCTCGGCTTGGGCGGTTGCCGCAGTAACCGTTTTCAGCCATTGGCCTCTGTCTCCGGAGCTGCCGATTTGCGGGTCGGCAACCGCTATAACGGAGTATTTGCTGTTTGGGTTATATGTTCTGAAAGTATAGTTTTTGCTCCAGTTCTCTGCTCTGCCATCGCCCACGCGGTAAGTGTATTCTGTATTTACTGCAAGCCCGGTTACCACTACTTTATTGGAGTCAAAACCATGTGCAGCAAGGCCGCGCACTCCGGTGATTTGCCGTGCTGTTGGGCTTATAATTTGGAGCACTGCCGCATTGGCTGTGCCTGCACTGGTGAGCCATGCAAAGTTCATTTGCGTTGAGGTGGCTCCGGGAGTAAGCGTAATGTGGGAGACAAATTGAGGCTCTTCGAGGATATCTAAGCTAATGTTGTCGAGTTTAAGAAAATCTCGTTGACTCGGCGATCCCCAGCCCCGTTGGTTTTCTTCCAAGTGCACTGCATTATCGTTAGTATAGGTGGTTATGCTTACATAGATTACGCTTGCATACCTAGCTCCATCGTGGAGCAGGCTTTGCGGAATTGTGATGCTCGCAGAGTTATCGGCAGCTACCAAATTAGGTTGCGTTCGCACAACTTTACCGGCCGTGCGATTTTCTTGCTTAACAAAATCAAATTCTGCTACTTCAGCAGCTTCTCCAGATAAGTCTGTCCAAACATGAACATATCTGGTACTGCCGACGTTATCAATGTAGATAGCGTTCAAAACAGCGCCTGTTGCAGGAAGGTTTTCTGGATCGAATCGGAGATTACCCAGCCTAAGCACGTTTTCACCGGTGCCAACGCGGCTTACATTTACATCCGCAGGATTAATTTTCCAATTGAGGGTTGCCCATGCCGGAACCATACAAACTGATGCAAAAATCAGCAATGTGGCAAGGGTCTTATCAAGGTATTGAGTAAGTTTGCCAATCATAAGCAATAATGTAGAAAATTCCCCTCCGTGGTAGGAAGCGAGCTGGCGAGCAAAAAACTATTGCCAAAAAAATATTTTTCTATATTTTAAAAAAAAACGCGGGTAACCAAAATCCCAGCCGCCGCTATCATTGCGCCATTATCTGTGCACAGCGAAAGCTCTGGGTAAATCAAGCGCAAACCCGCCGCTTTGCAACGCTCATCCAAAAGCTCGCGCAACCTGTAATTCGCGCTAACCCCTCCGCAGAGCAAAACCGTGTCAACGCCCATTTTTTTTGCAGCATTCACCGTCTTCAACGACAGAATATCAACAATAGCCTCTTGCAAACTCGCACAAATATCTGCTATATGCTCCTTAACAAACTCTTCGCCTTTTACCTGAACATAACGGCTCACAGCGGTTTTGAAACCGCTAAACGAAAATTCAAAAGAATCATCTTTCAAAGCCCTTGGAAACTCATAAAAATTCCTATTGCCATTCCTCGCAAGCCTGCTAATCTCCACTCCTGCAGGATACCCAAGCCCCAAAATTTTCCCGCTCTTATCGAAAGCCTCCCCTGCTGCATCATCTCGGGTGCGCCCAACAGAAACATATTCAAACCCCGGCTTAATCAAAACCAGCTCCGTATGCCCGCCAGATACTATCAGAGCGATTAATGGGGAATGGGTAATTGAGAGTGGGGAGTGGATTAACGCTGAACACACATGGCCTTCTAGGTGGTTTATTTCGTAGCATTCTATGCCTAGGTCTTTGGCTAGGCCTTTGGCGAAGGAAATGCCTACCAGCAACGAACCCATTAGGCCTGGGCTTTTTGTGTAAGCTATTTTATTTATATCTTCGATTTTTATTTTTGCTTCTTCCAATGCTTGTTCCAATACGGGAACTATTTTTTCCAAATGAGCACGAGAAGCTAATTCCGGCACTACCCCACCCCAAGCCTTATGCTCATCAATTTGGCTATAAAGACAATTAGATAAAATTTTTATAGAATCATTGCGTTCCTCCAACACAGCACACGCAGTATCATCGCAACTACTCTCAATTCCAAGCCAAAAACAACTACTCATCAACTCTCACCAAACGAAATTTCTCCGGGTGAATTTGCCAGCTTGCTACTGGATATGGTATATGCGCGGTTGGTTCAAGCTCGTTTGTATTTTCAATGGCAAATCTTGAAAACACAATGACAAGATTAATATTTTGCTGGTTTATTTTAGATAGCAACTCTCTTCCGCCGGAAATCTCAATATCCACCCTTGAAGGCTCAAGCGAGTAAAGCCCTCTTTCAAAATTGCCAATCAAGCGCACGGGAATTCCTGAAAAAATTTTGTATTCCAAAGGCTCAACATGTGTTTGCACAAACACAGCGGTATCTGAAATATCTACAATGGAAGGAATTGAAGATAAATCTAATTTTACAGAAAGCGAATTGCTCCATTTCAAATTCGTAATTGAGGTTTCCTTTGTTGAAATGGACTTAATTTTTGAAATGGCTTCTCTGGCACCGGAAATATAAACGGAATCTGGCATAATCTGCGGCTCGCCTATTAGGGTAAAACCACGTGCTGCGTTAACAAGCAGTTTCGAATGCACCGGAACTTTTTTATCTATTCTGGAATCCAATTCCACATTCAACGCTTGTTTAGCTCTAAGCATTCTTACATCTGAAACAGACGAAACAAAATTCATGCGTTCGCTGCTCAAACGGCTATGCCCAAGCGGCATCCTTTTTAAATCCAATTCCACCGCCGCCGAACGATTTAGCTTTAAGTTAATAAGGCTCATGGCCCTGCCTTCCAATTGCACAGGTAAATATTCCGGCAAAGGGCTTGCCAAAGCCATATTGTCTTGCAAGCCCACAACTCTAATGGGTAAATCCAAATCTGCTCTGATTTCCTCCTCAGAAATCACAGCAAACCATATAAAGCACCCACAAACAAGGGCGAGAAATTTAAGAGAATGTTTTTTCAAGCCACGCCCAATTTCTTTTGGTAAGCGCTCAAAGAATCTATGGCATTTGTTAGAACATGAATAAAGTCTTGCGCACCGGCAGCCTTTAAATCCTCAGCGTCTTTCGGATTGCCGGCTACTATGCGAACAATGTTTGGAAACTCCTTTTCAAGAGCAGGGAAAATGCCCTTTACGAGTTCCAAATACTCTTCATCTTTTGAACACAGAACCACAATTTGCGGATTTTCCTTTTTTACAAGCTCAATGCCTGCGGCAACATCTGGAACGCCGTTGGTATCTATAACCGTATAGCCTGCGCAGCCAAAGAAATTTTTGATAAAGGTAGCACGTGCCAAACGCATTGCCAAATCACCGGCTGTCCACAAGAATACCTTAGGAGCGTTTCCGGTCTTTTTCGCATATTTCTCGGTTTGCAAACGAAGCGTTTCAAACACCTCTGCGCCACGGCGAATATCTAGCTTTTCCACCGTAGTTTCGCCATCTGCCTTTGCTAAAGAATACGCTTTGCCGGCAAACTTATCGGCAAAAGCCTGAACATCGCCTGCCACGCTCGCAAGCTCGGCATCTTTTAATGCAACGCCTTCATCTTCTTTGATTTTATCGCTCATTGTTTCCGACAAATTGGGATATTGGTTTGTGCCAATAAACACCTCTCTGCGTTGCATAATGAGTTTTTCTTTTTGCTTTTGACTTTCAGCAAGGGATTTTTGAATGGAACCGCCCAGCAATGCGGCCAACATGCCGCCCTCGCTTTCCAGCTTTTTGAATGCTTCCAAAGACTTGGAGGCAATCTGCTCAGTGAGGCTCTCTACATAATAAGAACCAGCAGACGGGTCAACTATTTTATTAAAACCGCTTTCATTTTTAAGAAGCAGCTGAATATTGCGAGCTATGCGGCAGCTAAATTCATCTGGTGTTTTGAATGCGGCATCGTAGGGAATAACCGTTATGGAATCTGCACCAGCTATAGCAGCGCTCATGGCTTCGGTTGTAGAGCGAAGCATATTCACGTTTGGATCGAACACCGTTGCATTCCACATTGAGGTGCTCGCATGAATTTTTGCAGTACCAACCACGCCATATTTTTTGAGCACATTTGCCCACAAAACACGGAATGCGCGTATTTTTGCTATTTCAAGGAAGTACCTTGAGCCAATGCTCATGCTAAACACAATCTGCGATGCCGCCTGTTCTGCGCTAAGGCCTGCTTCTGTTAAAGCATCCATGTATTCCAAGCCTGCACCCAAGGCTACGCTCAATTCTTGAACAATATTTGCCCCGGCATTGTGAAAAGCATGAGTTTGAACGCCTATAGTGCTGATATTCGGCATATTTTCAACTGCAAAAACAGCTACTTTGGCAGCCTCTTTCAAAAGAGAATCTTTTGAAAGGGCTACTTTACCGCTTTGCGCCAGCTCCACCATAGGGCCAAAAAGCACGCCGCCCTTAATATTTTTCGCGTTTGCTCCGGCATAATTATAAAGCATAGCCAAGGCTTGCGCACCTCTTGCTCCAAAATTCAAATAAACCGGAACCTTGTTTAAATCTATGCCTTCTAATAAAGCATTAAAATCTGCCTGGCTTTGAATATTTTGCCCTTTCAGAAGCCCACAGCTTTTGCAAATTCTGCTTCTAAAGGAAAGCGCCTCTACGCCTCGAGCCAAGTTGTGCTTGGCGGCAGCATTTGCTGCTTTTGCATCTTGTTCGTAAATTTCTGCTCTTATTTCCCAGTTATTATCTGTTTTTTTGGTGCCGCGAGCAAAAGGAAATTCGCCTGGCAGATTGTTTAAGAGCCAGGAAATGCCGTCTGTTTCTGTTTTACGATAATAAGGCTTAACGGAAATGCCTTCGAGGGTTTTCCAAATAAGTCTTTTCTCGTAATCTGCCCCCTTAAGGTCTGCTTGTATTACTGCTTCCCACTCTTCGGTGGAAACATCGGGAAATTCTGCGAATAATTTTTCCTTGCTCATAAATCCTCTTCTGCAAATGTTTAAGGGGAATATAGAAAATACACTCCGCCCAATGGCGGTATATTCAAATCCAAAGAACAACTGCGACCGTGCGAGGGAATATCGTTTGTCCAAACTTCGCCTGCGTTGCCAACATTGCTGCCACCCCAAAGCAGGGAATCGGAATTGAAAATCTCTACCCACTTGCCTGCCTTCGGCGCGCCGAGTCTATAGGGCGTTCTTGGAACAGGAGTGAAGTTAAACACGCACAAAACCAGCTCGCCCTTTGAAGAGCGGCGGAAAAAGCTAATTATGGAATTATCAACATCATCGCAAGAAATCCATTCAAAGCCTGTGTAGTGGTGATCTATTTCCCAAAGCGCAGCCTCTCGCTTGTAAATGCCGCCAAGGGTACGCATCATGTTGTGCAAACCGTTGTGCACCTCAAAGCCGAGCAAATGCCAGTCTAGAGATTGGCTTTCTTCCCATTCCTTGCCCTGCCCAAACTCGCAACCCATAAAGAGCAGCTTTTTGCCGGGATGTGCATACATATAGGCATAAGCCAAACGCAAATTAGCAAACTGCTGCCAGCAATCGCCCTTCATTTTGCTCAACATTGAACCCTTGCCGTGCACAACTTCATCGTGGCTCAAAACCAGAATAAAGTTTTCGGAATAAGCGTAAATCATGCTGAATGTAAGGTTATGATGGTGATATTTGCGGTGTATTGGTTCTTTGCTTATGTAGGTTAAAAAGTCGTTCATCCAGCCCATATTCCATTTGTAATGGAAACCCAAACCGCCTTGCTCTGGTGGCCGCGTAATGTTTGCAAAGCTGGTGGATTCTTCTGCAATTAAAATTGCATGAGGTGCAACTTTGCCCATTATGCTGTTCAAATGCTTTAGGAACTGAACGGTATCGTAGTTTACATTGCCGCCATCCTTGTTCGGAATCCATTCACCGTGGTCTCTGCCGTAATCTAAATACAGCATGCTGGCAACTGCATCTATGCGCAAGCCATCTATGTGGAATTCACGCAGCCAATACATGGCATTGGAAATGAGAAAATTAGATACCTCTGTTCTGCCATAGTTGAATATATAGGTTCCCCAATGAGGGTGCTCGCCTTGGCGAGCATCTGAATGTTCGTAACATGCGCTGCCATCGAAACGACCGAGAGCAAAGGCATCTTTTGGAAAATGCGCAGGAACCCAGTCTAGAATAACGCCAATATTTACTTGGTGGCACCTATCGACAAAACGGCGGAATTGATCGGGTGTTCCATAGCGGCTCGTTGGCGAAAAATAACCCGTTACTTGGTAGCCCCAGGATTGATCCAAGGGATGTTCCATAACGGGCATAATTTCCAAATGCGTATAATTCATTTCGAGGGCATAAGGAATTAAATAATCGCCTATTTCATCCCAGTTTAAAAAGCGGTTTGGATTTTCGGGGTCTCTTCTCCAAGAGCCTGGGTGAAATTCGTAAATATTCATGGGCTGGCCGAATACCTGCGTTGCATTATGAGTTTGCATATAGAGGTCATCGCCCCATTCGTAGCCATCTAGATGAGTTACAATGCTTGCTGTGTTAGGTCTCATCTCGCTGAACTTTGCGAGAGGATCTGCTTTTTGGAACATTTCGCCATGCTGCGAATGAATTTCAAAGCGGTAGTATTCGCCTTCAACAATTTCCGGTATAAATAATTCCCAAACGCCGCTTGAGCCTCTAATACGCATAAAATGCCTGCGACCATCCCAGGAATTAAAATTACCGATAACAGCAACGGTTCTAGCATTCGGTGCCCAAACGGAGAACAAAACGCCTTTAACGCCATCTACTTCCGTAAGATTCGCTCCCAATTTGCGATAAAGCTCATAGTGAACTCCTGCACCCATTAAATGCAAATCGAAATCTGAAAGAATGGGAGGAAACAGATAAGGATCTATAACGCTATATTCAGCGCCGCCGTCGAGCTCAACATTGAGCTTATATAAAAAATGCTTAAAGGGTTTATCGAGCTGTGCTTCAAACACGCCAGATTCACCTAGCTGGGTAAAAACAAATTTTTCTGCGCCAACAGGAGAATTTTTGGGATCAAGGGCTTCGCCTGTGATGGCTTTTGCGCCATGCAGGTAAGCTCTTGCGCTCATTTTCTTGCCGCCATCTATTGGATGAAGCCCCAGTATTGAAAAAGGGTCTGCACACATAAAATCGTTAAGAAGCTGCATATCCTTAGGCTTAACGCTAGTCCATTTGAGCCATGCGGGAGCCTCTTGTTTAGGCTTGGATTTGGATTTTATTTTTGTCATAACCAACAATGTAGAAAATTCTACATTCCACCCATGCCCGACCATTTGGAAAATCTTTACGAAAACTGGTTTTTGGATTATGCCAGCTATGTTATTTTAGACCGCGCCGTGCCTTATTACGAAGACGGCTTAAAACCTGTGCAGAGGCGTATTTTGCATACGCTCTACGAAATGAATAAGAGCGATGAGCGAATGCACAAGGTAGCGAATATTGTGGGGCGAGCTATGCAGTTCCACCCTCACGGTGATGCCTCCATTGGCGATGCCCTTGTGAATATGGGGCAAAAAAAATTGCTTATAGAAACCCAAGGAAATTGGGGAAATTTAATAACAGGAGACTCTGCTGCTGCGCCTCGCTATATAGAAGGCAGGCTTTCAACATTTGCGCTCGAAGTGCTTTTTAACCCCGAAACCACCGAATGGGTTCCAAATTACGATGGCAGAAGCAAAGAACCTGTTTGCTTGCCGGTTAAATTTCCGCTCTTGCTTGCGCAGGGCGCAGAGGGCATTGCAGTGGCTTTAAGCACCACCATTTTGCCGCACAATTTCTGCGAGCTTTGCGAAGCGAGCATAGCCGCCTTGAAAGGAAAAAAGTTTGAGCTTTACCCAGATTTTTCCACCGGCGGCATAATAGACGCAAGCAACTACAACGATGGCCTGCGCGGCGGCAGGGTGAAAGTCAGGGCTTTAATAGAAAAGCAAGACTCCAAAACCCTAATGATAAAGGAAATTCCTTTTGGAACCACCACCCTAAGCCTTATGGATAGCATCACAAAGGCAAACGATAAAGGCAAAATAAAAATCAAAAAAGTAGATGACCACACATCCAAAGCGGTTGAGCTTGTGGTGCATTTGCAACCCGGCAGCGACCCCCAAACCGTTATCGATGCCCTTTACGCTTTTACCGATTGCGAAAAATCCATTGCCACAAATAACTGCGTTATAGTTAATGGCAAACCCGAATTTATAGGCTCAACGGAAATTTTAAAGAGAAGCGCCGAGCACACAAAAAGCCTTTTGGAATGGGAACTTACAAACAAAATGAACCACTTGCAAGAGCGCTGGCATTTAATAAGTTTGGAGAGAATTTTTATAGAAAAAGAGGTTTACAAAGTAATAGAAAAAGCCAAGAGCAGAGAGGAAATAATTTCTTTCGTTGATGCCGGGTTAAAACCACACACAAAAAAGCTTCGCCGCAAGGTAGAAACAGAAGATATTTTAAAGCTAATCGAAATTCCAATACGCCGAATTTCTCTTTTTGACCAGAAAAAAGCCGCTGAATTATTAAAGGAAATAGATGAACAAATAAAAGAAACCGCTTATAATCTGGATAATTTAACCGATTACGCCGTAAACTGGTTCAAAGGCCTGCTGAAAAAATACGGCACGGGCAGGGAGCGCAAATCGGAGATAGGAGAATTTGGCAAAGTTAGCGCAGTTCATGTTGCTTTGTCGAACCAAAAGCTATACTTTCAGCGCAAAGAAGGTTTTGTCGGCACAAGTTTGAAAAAAGAGGAATATCTTTTTGATGTTAGCGAATACGACGATTTGATTGCATTTTGCCAAGACGGAACTTTCAAGGTTTTCAAGGTTTCAGACAAAGCTTTTATCGGCAAGGATATTTTGCTTGTGGAGAAATTCAACAAAGACGATACTCGCAAAATCTACAACGTAATTTACCAAGAAGGCAAAGATGGCCCCGCTTACATAAAGCGTTTTAATGTTGGCGGCATAACGAGGGAAAAGGTTTATACAATGGGCAGGGATGTGCCGGGCTCTAAAATTTTGTGGCTAACGTCCAACCCAAACGGCGAGGCCGAAAGCGTTACCATATTCTTGAAACCGAGGCCGAGAACAAAGCTGGAAATCCCCATGAGTTTCTCCGAGACTCTTGTTAAGGGCAGGGATGCTATTGGGAATTTGGTTACGAAATATGCGGTGAAAAACGTTAAAATGCTGAAAAAAGGAGCAAGCACGCTCGGCGATATGGAGCTTTACTTTGATTCTTTGTCTGGCGTGGTGAGCATTGCGAACAAGGGCGAGAGTTTGGGTGAGTTCGGCAAATTCGACAAATTGCTTGCAGTTAAGGAGAATGGCTTGGCAAAAATTTACGATGCTAATGAAACAATTTTGGTTGGTCAGCATATAGCTTATATAGCTCGCTATGAAAGCTCGAAAGTTTACACAGTATTGTATTTTGATGGTTTAAGCTCTCAATACTGCGTTAAAAGGTTCAATTTGGAAAACGCTCCGCAAACCGTAGAGTTCTCCCTTTTAACCGATAGTCCCGACAGTTCCATGCTTCTCTTTTTCGATGAAAAAACGCCCATTGCTTACATAGACGGCAAGGAGCACAACTTGCTAAAGCTTGGTGAAACCCGAGGCTATAAGGCCTTGGGGAACAAGCTGGATTTGAAGCGGGTGAAAAAGGCTGTTAAGGTACCCGCATTGGTGATGGGGTAACGAGAGCCTCTACCTGGGGCTCTTTTTTGTTTATTTGCTTGATTAAAGATTAATGTGATATTTAATTTTGTAGATTTTGATGCAAAATGAAGGATATTAGACACAGAAAGCTTTTCGATTCTGCCATTGTCATTGGCTCCGGCGGTTTTGTCGGTGCTCATCTTTGCCGTGTTTTGGCGGAGCGAGGCATTGAAACGCATAAAGCGGACATAGCGTCGGCAACGCCGATAGACATTCGCAAGCCTTTTGACCTAAACGGGAATTTCGGCGCAGGCACTGCCATATTCAACCTTGCCGCCATTCACCGCACGCCCGGGCACCCAGACAGAGAGTACTTTGAAACCAATATGCC
>JAITFT010000102.1 GCA_031281155.1 Candidatus Fibrimonadaceae bacterium | reverse complement strand
TGCCATCTCCGAACTGTATGCCGCAGCCAGTGCCGCACTCGGCTCTTATTGCGTTTATTACGGTTTGGATTGGCTGGTTAGCCGTTCCGAAGGGCGAGCCGTCTCTTGTTGCGGTGAAGCTGGTGCCGCTGCCGGTGATGATGAAATGCGGCGGCTGTGCCTGCGCATGCGCTGCGGTGAAACATAGTGCAATGGCGAAAAATAAACTCATTGCTTTTGGGGTTCTATTCATAGAATACTCCTGTGGTTGTTAAAGGTAAAAAGTGAATTTTTTGCTGATGGGGCATTTATGGGGGGGGGGGTGCAGCTTTTTGCGCACCCATGCTCGGGGCGCGATAAGCACTGGAGCTATTTTTGCAGATATTCACCATATTGGGCGTAAATATAGAAAAATTAAGGGGGCTTGTCAAGGGGGAATGGGAGGAATCACTGATTAACTCAATGTTTGGGAGTAGGGAGTGGGGAGTAGGGAGTGGATTATCGCAAAATCACTGTTTTTAAGCTGGGGAGCGGTGGGTTTATGTCTTTAGCGTTTAGTTTGCTAACGGCATTTTTGCCAGTGTCTTTTTCAATCTGCAGGCGAGCCACTTTTGCAGCCATGGCACCTTTTTTGGCTACCTCAGCACTTTCATCTAAGCCTTTAGGCTGCCTCGCTATGGATATATCCGTAGTAGCTACCTCAGCAAGCATATTGAGCACCAACTCGGTATTGGTCATATTGTCGCGCAGATTCTCTTTTTTCAATCCTTTGAGTTTTTTGTACTCGCGAGTAGTCATGCCACTCCATGTCTTGCTCATCAAATCGGTAAGCATTGCGTATTCCTCGCCTTGATTTACGCCGCTTTTATCCCATTCGTCAGTCAAGGCTTTGCGAACTTCAATGGATTTTATTCGCTGATTTATCCAGTTTTCCGAATAGCCCAATTTTCTGTAATTCTGGATAGCCCGCTCTATGGAAAGCTCGGGGTCGGTAGTTTCGTCAATGCGTTCCCGCCCTACTTTGGCAAGCCACAGCTTGAACGGCTCCGCTTTTTTGCTTGGAATGGACTGGACAAGGCGCAGTATCTGCTCGGTGTCGGCTACATCGGTAAGCCGCATTTTTCCGTCAGAGGCCAGCATTTTCAACTGGTTACAATTTGTAACCGTTTGGTTTCCTTCTGCTATCAAGCGACTTTTCAGCACTTTCCAATAATTCCGTGCGCCATTTTGGTCTTGTTGGGCAGTCAAAACCCCAACAACATCAACTACTGAAAACAGCCATTTTTCGTTTTCCTCGTTCCACAAGGTGCGAACTTGCCGACCTTCAAACAACTGAATGCTTTTGCCCATAACGCAGCAACTTACCCGCTCACCTGCACATTGAAGGTTTTGCCGCCAACGGTAATACCGTAGTTAACAGTTGTGCCATACGCTGGCGCTGGTGCAACCGGTGCTGCTGGTGCTGGTGCTGCCGCCGGAGCGGCTGTTGCTGGAGCGGCGGGTTTCTTTTTCGGAACGCTCACCTTTGCTTTGCCCTGCAAGAAATCCAAGCCTTTATTGCCGCCCTTAGTTGCCATTGCGCCAATTATGAAAAGATTTTCATCGGTAACAGGCAGGTTGTTTTCTTCCAAAACTTTTTTTGCATTTGGAATGCCCGGATCCAAAACGTCTAGCGGATTGCCTGTGAACACTGGTTTCTTCAGCTGCTCGCTTGCGATTTTTACGATTTCTGGATCTGGCTCTCTTGGGGTTCTGCCCAAATAGCCGAGCACCATGCTTCCGTAGCCGTCTGTGATTTTTTTCCAAGGGCCTTGAACCGTGTTGGCGTAAGCTTGCTGGAAATAAAATTGCGAAACAGGAGTAACGCTTGAGCCAAAGCCGCCGCGCGCTACGCACTCCGCCATGTTTTTAATCACTTGCGGATAAAGATGGAATGTGTTGGTGTCGCGCATCATCAGCGTGTTAGCAGTTAAGGCTCCGCCTGGCATGGGGCTGAATATAACTTCGGGTTCTATAGCCAAAGCTTCGGGTGGGAACTCGTAATCTTTAAAACATTCTTTGCTAATTTGGTTCGCTTCCATAATTTTTTCAACATCGATATCTAAAGTATATTCTGTGCCTTTCAGAGCATGCCACAAAGAAAGCAAATCGGGTTGCGATGTTCCGCCGCTGAGCGGTGCCCTGCCGCAGCAAACGCCGTCTGCGCCGGCTTCAATGGCTGCTATGTATTGGGCAATGCCTGTGCCGCAGGTTTCGTGAGAATGTATGCGAAGCTCTATTTTATCGCCCAAAAGCTTGCGCGCACCTTTGATGGTGTTATAGACTTTGCGCGGATTTGCCGTGCCGCTCGCATCTTTAAAGCATACGCTTGTGAACGGAACGCCGGCATCCATAATTTTTTTCAGTGTTTCAATATAAAATTCCGGTTCGTGCGCGCCTTTGCCTTCGCAGTGGCGGGGCAATTCCATCATGGTGACCACAACCTCGTGCTCCAAGCCTGCATTGGTTATGCATTGGCCGGAATAAATAAGGTTATTTACATCGTTTAATGCATCGAAATTGCGAATGCGTGTTATGCCGTGTTTTTTGAATGTTTTGGCATGAAGGTCTATCATATCGCGAGGCTGCGGTTCAAGAGCAACCACGTTTATGCCGCGAGCAAGAGTTTGCAGGCGAATATTCGGGCCAACCGCTTTGCGGAAAGCGTCCATCATGTCGAAGGCGCTTTCGTTGCAGTAAAGCAAGGGAGCCTGGAACCTTGCGCCGCCACCTGCTTCAAAGTGCTCAATGCCAGCGTGAACTGCTGCTTCAAGCGCGGGGATAAAATCTTTTGTTAAAACGCGAGCGCCAAAAGTGGATTGGAAACCATCGCGAAAGCTTGTGTCTTGGAATAGAATCTTTTTCATAAGGGGTAATATAGAAAATCAAAAAGCGAGCCTCGCCTAGTGGCCCACCAGCATTCCATTTATCCCCGCTGCTGCTCTGCGACCCTCGCCCATTGCAAGAATCACCGTTGCTGCTCCAAGCACAATGTCGCCGCCGGCAAATACACGCTCCATATATGTTGCGTTTGTTTCTGGGTTTGAAAGCTCAATGTTGCCCCACTTATTTGTTTTTAATTCCGGGGTTCCCTGGCTTAGCAGAGGATTGGAGGAATTTCCGATTGCAACCAAAACCGTGTCTATTGGCAATTCAAAAGACTCGCCTTCCAGTTTTACGGGGCGCGGCCTGCCTCTTTCATCTGGTTCGCCTAGTTTGTATCGGTCTATTTTTAGAGCACGGACAAAACCGCTTTCATCGCCTAAAATTTCGCTGGGGTTTTGCAGGTAGCAAAATTCAACGCCTTCTTCCATTGCGTGGTGAACTTCTTCTGCTCTTGCCGGCATTTCTGCTGCTGTTCTGCGGTAAATTATGCGAACTTTTTCTGCACCCAAGCGAATAGATACTCTTGCGGCATCCATAGCGACATTGCCGCCGCCGAGCACCGCTACTTGCTTGCCTTCCCAAATCGGGGTGTCTGCAAAATTTTTTTCATAAGCGCGCATTAAATTTGCTCTTGTTAAAAATTCGTTTGCAGAAAATACGCCATTTAAATCTTCGCCAGGTATTCCCATAAAAATCGGAAGCCCAGCGCCTGTGCCCAAAAACACAGCATCGAAGCCGTCTTTTTTCAGCAAATCTGCGAGCTTGCGGGTTCTGCCAACAACGAAGTCTGTTTTGAATTCCACGCCCATTTTCTTTAAGGTTTCTATCTCTTTATCAACTATGGAATTTGGCAAGCGAAATTCTGGAATGCCATAACGCATAACACCGCCCAACTTATGAAAGGCTTCAAAAATAGTTACCGAATGGCCTTCTCTGCGAACATCAGCGGCAACAACCAAACTGGCAGGGCCAGAGCCTACAACGGCAACTCTTTTTCCTGTTTCTGCCTTAACGTGCGGCACCTTAATTGTGCCGTTTTCTCTTTCCCAGTCTGCGGCAAAACGTTCCAAACGCCCAATGGCAACGGATTTTTCAATGTCTTTCAAAGAAATTCCAACTACGCATTTTTTTTGGCATTGCGTTTCTTGCGGGCAAACTCTGCCGCACACAGCGGGCAAAAGCGAGGTTTCTTTAATTTTGTCTATGGCGCTTTGAAAATCGCCTGCGGCGATACGCAATATAAAGCCAGGTATGTCTATGCGAACAGGGCAACCGTCTATGCAACCGGGCTTTTTGCAGTTGAGGCACCTTAGAGCTTCTTTTTTGGCTTCTTCTGCAGAGTAGCCAAGGGCTACTTCATCCATTGTTTTGGAACGAATTTCAGGTGAAAGCTCCGGCATTTTTTGCGGGGGAATGGCTAGCCTTTCTTTAACTGTCAAGGTTGTGGTTTGATTTTGCATGGCGGTAATTTAGAAATTTTTATATTACTTAGCTATGGCGAAAATTTTAGAAAAAGAACAGCTTTCAGATGATGTGTACAGATTTGTAGTTGAAGCTCCGCTTATAGCAGAAGAAAGGCTTGCGGGGCAGTTTATAATTCTGCAAACCGATTTGGAAAAAGGCGAGCGCATTCCTCTTACAATAGCCGATGCGAACAAAGAACAAGGGAGCATAACCTTGATTTTTCAAACCGTAGGCAAAAGCACTATTGACTTGGCGCAATTCAAAGTCGGCGATAGTATTCCCGTATTAACCGGGCCCCTGGGTTCTCCCACGCATATTGAGAACTTTGGCCATGCAGTTTGCGTTTGCGGTGGAATTGGCGCTGCACCTACATACCCTATAGCGCAGGCTCTAAAAAAAGCCGGCAACAAAGTAACGGTTATTTTGGGTGCAAGGCGGCGCGACCTCATAGTAATGGAAAAAGAACTGAGAAGCGTTGCAGATGAAATGATTATTTGCACAGACGATGGCTCCTACGGCAGGAAATGCTTGGTAACCGAGCCGCTAAAAGAACTTTGCGAAAACGAAAAACCAAATTTTGCCACAACTATAGGCCCACCGATAATGATGAAATTCTGCGCAGAAACAACCAGGCCTTACGGCGTAAAAACCTTTGCCAGCCTTAACAGCATTATGGTTGATGGCACTGGCATGTGCGGCTGCTGCAGAGTCACCGTTGGCGGCGAAGTTAAATTCGTATGCGTAGATGGCCCTGAATTTGATGCTCATTTGGTTGACTGGGATAATATGCTAAAAAGAATGGGAACCTATAAACAACGCGAAGCCTTGGCAAAGGAAAGAGCATTGGAGAAACTAAAAGGAGGAAGCTGCGAATGTGGGTCCTCCAAATAATTTTAGGTTTACTCGGGTTAGGCCTTCTGGTTTTTATACATGAACTGGGGCATTTTTTAGCGGCAAAGTTTTGCGGAGTTAGAGTTTTGACTTTTTCCATAGGTTTTGGAAAAAAGCTTTTGAAATACACTAAAAACGGAACTACTTATTGCATATCGGCTATCCCTTTTGGCGGCTATGTTGCAATGGCAGGTGAAAACCCCGAACAAGTACAAGAAGACAAGCCCGATGATTTTCATGTGCAAGCGATTTGGAAACGAGCTTTAATAGCTTTTTCCGGCCCGGCATTTAATGTGATTTTTGCTTTCTTTTTGCTTACCGCTATTTATATGATTGGAAATCCGGAGCCAATTTCCGATAAACTGATTGTTGGCATTGTGGAGCCGGAATCTGCGGCAGAAGAAGCCGGCATTGCAAGCGGCGACACCATTTTCACAATAGCAGGGAAAAAAGCAGATGGCTGGGAAAAGCTGCGAGAGGAAATGGGCATTAGCATTGGCAGGAGCATTGCGCTTGAAATTGGAACAAAAGAGGGCAGAAGAAACATTCATATAGTTCCGCGCGAATTTGGGAATATGGGGATTGGAACGGCAGGCATTCATCCAAGGCACAGAATTTTCGTGGCATCAATGCCTTCGGAAAGCTCCCCCGCAGGCAAGGCTGGCATTAAACAGAGCGATACTATTTTGAGCGTAGATGGCCATGTAATAGGCTATTACCAAGATATGATAAACATTGTTTCTGCTTCCAGCGGAAACGCAGTTGAGGTTATATATCTGCGTGCTTCGCAAAACGGAGCAGATACCCTTGTGTCTGAAATCACTCCGCTTTGGAGCAATGAAGCCGAGCGTTATTTAATAGGCATTCAAATGGGGCTTGCGCAATTCGATGAGCTTAGAATTGTGCATCGTCCATTGGGCACGGCTTTGGTAATGTCGGCACAAAAGAGCTATAGTATGGGGACAAGCATTTTCCGCTATATTCATCGCATAATTATAGGCGAGGTTAAGCTAAAAGCTTTGAGCGGTCCTGTTGGCATTGTGCAGGTTATAGGTCTTGTGTGGCTTGAAAATTTGCAGAAATTCGTGTTATTGCTGGCACTTATAAGCATTAATTTAGGCGTTATGAATTTGCTGCCTCTTGCCATCACAGATGGCGGCGTTCTTTTGTTTCTGCTGGTAGAAAAGCTGCGTGGCAAGCCGCTTTCGCAAAAGGTTCAAGCTCGCATACATCAGGGAGCGTTATACTTTTTTATCGCCTTGTTCGTTTATGTTACTTTTGTAGATTTGTCTAGGGGTTCAATGTTGATGAGGTAGTTGAATGTTTCATACAAGCAAACTCAAGAGTATTTTATTCTTGAAAATCCTGTTAATTGGGGCTATGGGGGTCCAGACATGTGCTGGCGATGTTGAGCCTATTGACTTTAATTCTCCTGAATGGAAGCAGGCATTTGGGTTGAGTAGCAGCTCGGCTGTTCTTAGCAGTAGTTCTGTGGGGCTGAGTAGCAGCTCGGCAGAGCCCAGTAGTAGTTCTTCCGGTGGCGGCACTAGCGGCATTTTCGAGGATACTCGCGACAATAAAATTTACAATTGGGTTAAAATCGGCGATCAGATTTGGATGGCTGAGAATTTGAATTTCAATGCAGATGGTAGCGTGTGTTACGAATATGATGAATCAAACTGCAATGTTTATGGCCGTCTTTACAATTGGAATGTTGCGATGAGTGCTTGTCCTGCGGGTTGGTATTTGCCTACAGATGCTGAGTGGGATGCATTGGTGACAGCTGCTGGCGGTGCTTCTGTTGCCGGAAAAAGATTGAAAGCAGTGGATACTTGGATTTTCAACGCTGACCATGTCGGCATTGATGATTTCGGCTTTTCGGCCCTCCCGGGCGGCTTTGGCTACAACGGCAACTTCGGCAATGCCAGCAACAGCGTTGGCAACAGCGGCTGGTGGTGGTCTGCTACTACTCGTCAGGACAGGCCTGGCTTCGCATGGTACCGGAACATGCGATATGAAAACGAGAATGTTAACAGGAACAGCAACTCGGATGAACTTCAGCTCAGTGTTCGTTGTGTTAAGTCAGGGCCTTGATCATAGGATTTACATGATATGCTAAAATCTTTTCTTTTCGCAATCCTTCTCGCAATAACGGCTACTTACGCCCAAACTCTTGCTGTCCTCGAAATAACCCCCAGCAGCGAAGATGCCAACCTCACCGTTGCTGAGTTCCGCCACCTAACAGATGAGCTGCGAACCCAGGCACGCGAAGCCCTCCCCAGAAACTACTCCGTGTTGACGCGAGACAACATCATATCGCTACTGCCTCCCGAAGAAGAGCAAATGGAATGCCTCTCCGAAAGCTGTGCCGTAGTTGTAGGCAGAGCAATCGGAGCCGAATACGTAACCCAAGGCTTCATAGGCAGCTTTCAAGGAATGCTCACCCTCACCATAGAACTCTACGAATCCATGAGCGGCAACATGCTCGGCAGCTTCGTAACCGAAAGCGAAGACGCAAGGGGCTTATTGGGAACAATACGTGCGAGAGCCCCCAGCCTGTTCGCGAGGATTCAACCTTCTTTGCCTGAACCTTCCCCAACCACTCCCCACTCCCCACTCCCTACTCCCCAAAAAAACCACACCCCATTCTTTGTAGCTCTCACCCTCGACATCCTCGGCGCAGCCGCCATTGGCTTTGGAATATACCAATACTTCAACATAAACAAAATGCAAACTGACTACAGAAAAATGCCCGTTGGCGAACTCCCAGAAAACGAAGAAGCATGGCGAAGAAAAAAGACAGAGGAATTAAATAAAATAAACGATGCCAAAACAAAGCAAAAAATAGCCTACGGAGTAGGTAGCGCCTTGCTCGCTACGGGGATAGCGGTGCATATTTGGTTTTAACGAATTAGCCTTTAAACCCTTGCGCTCTCAATGTTAAATAGCAAAATCCCTTTGCAACCCAAATCTTGAAGCTTATCCATAATTAAATTTGCTTCTTCGCTTTTAACCATTGCTTTTACCGAGCACCAGCTTTTGTTCCTAAGCGGTGCAATGGTGGGGGATTCAAGGCCTGGTGTTATGGCGCAGGCTTTTTCAAGAAGCTCGGCGGGTACATCGTATTCTACCATTTTGTAATCCTTGGCAACGAGCTTGCCTTCTATGCGGCGTGCGAGCGTGGCTATTTCCGAGCAGTCTTTTCGCGCTGGATGAGCGAAGAAAGCGGCGTTGCTTCTAAAAAGCGGTTCGCCTAAAATACGCAAGCCTGCTTGCTTTAAGGTTGTTCCGGTTTCCACAACGTCAACAACGGCATCTGCAACGCCAAGCCCAACGGAAATTTCAACCGCGCCTTCAAGCACAACGAGTTCCATATTCGGATTTTTGAAATAGTTGCGCACTATGCTCGGAAAACTGGTTGCTATTCGTAAATTTTTGAGTTCTTCCAGTTTTTTATAAGTGCTTTGTTCCGGAACAGCAGCGCAAAGTTTGCTCGCTCCAAAAGGCAAATCCAAAACCTTCACGGCAGGGCTTGAAACTTCTGCGCAAAAATCAATGCCCGTTATTCCGGCATCTATTATGCCTTTGCCAACATACATGGGAATATCGCCCGGTCGCAAAAAATAAAATTCAATGCCATTAACAGTATCTATGGAGCTCAGAGTTTTTGTAGGCTTATTAGCCTTGTAACCGCAAGCCCTCAACAAATCCATGGCTGGTTCAGACAACATACCCTTATTAGGAACAGCAACTTTAATCATTAGAAGGGAATATAGAAAAACGGGTAAATTTTAAATTACCGATTTCATGCTGCTTATATAGCCTGGAATGTAAGTGGCGGATAGCAACAAATTGCTTACGACTATGAAAATAAAGGAGCTTACAACGGCTCGCGAAGTTGCTATTGGCACAGCGCGCTGGTCGTTTGGAATGCGGGTTCCAAAATAACAAGCGTTGGTTGTGATTATTGCCGCAAATACAATGGGCTTTAACAAACCCATCACGAAATCAAGAGGGCTTAAAGCGGTTAAAATTGAGAGCGAATAAGAGCCCCATTCCAATTGTATTGTTATAAAACCATCTAAAAAGAAAGCAATGATTTTTGTTATTAGAAAACCAGCTCCTATGGCAGAAAGGCAAAAAAAGCAAGTCGCTATGACCATAGCAACAATGCTGCCTATAAATGCAGGCATAACTAAAAAGCGTATATAGCTGATTCCAAGAGTCTCCAGGGCATCTATTTCGGAATTCACCTTCATGCTTGCTATGCGGGTTGTTAAAGAGCTTCCGCTACGGCCGGCTATCAAAAAAGCGGTTAGTATAGGGCCCAGCTGCTGCACTATGGCTACTACTATTATATCGCCAAAAGAGCTGCCAAAACCAACTTTTAACATATAGGTTGTGGAAATCATTATCAATACGGTTCCGAATATTACCCCAACCGTAAAAATAAGCGGCAGCGACACTATGCCTATGTGATATATTTGCGAAATAATTTGGTGTATGTCTATTTTTCTGTTTCCTTTGGTGGAAAAAAGCGAAGCTAAAGCGAGGAATGAAAGCGAAAACAGTTGCCCTACATGCGATCTCAAAAAAGCGTGCCCAAACCCGCTCATTACCAAACCCGCTCCAGATAGCCTATGCATTATGCACCTCCAATAGGGAGTTTATTTCTTTCCAGAGATCTGGCAATCCTTTTTTTGTTTTTGAACTGACAGCAATGGGAAACTGTTTTTTCGCTACTGTAAGCTCGGAGTTATTTAGTTTATCGGCTTTGCTTGCTATTATGAGTATTGGAACACCGGCTTTTTTTATGCCGTTTATGGTTTCAAAATCTATTTGGTGCCCGCCATGCCTTATATCAATCAAATATACTATGCCTTTTAGGTCGTGCGCTTTTTCAACGTAATTTTTTATGCGCTGCGCCATATCGTCTCTCATGCGTTCGCTTACCTTTGCATAGCCAACGCCCGGCAAATCTACTAAATAAAAGGAATTATTTACCAAGAAAAAGTTTATTTCTCGTGTTTTCCCTGGAGTTTTACTTGTTTTTACAATGTTTTTTTGAAAAAGCGCATTCAGCAAACTCGACTTGCCAGCATTTGAGCGCCCAAGAAAAGCAATATGCGGAATACCATCTTTAGGTACCTGCTTTATGGAAGCTGCGCCCAGAATAAAATTAACAGAGGAGATTTGCATTGGTTGTAAAGGTGACACCCGGATTCGAACCGGGGAATCACGGTTTTGCAGACCGTTCCCTTACCACTTGGGTATGTCACCGTAGTATCCAAATATAGAAAAATTTTTTGGGTTTGTCAAATTTTCTACATTCCCTGCTATGACAGCCCAAATTCCTTTATGGGTAATTCCCGCTTTTCCTCTGCTAGGAGCTATATTGCTAGGAGTGATAGCTTTGGCTAGAACAAAAAGCGAACAGCCTGCACCAGAGGCTTATATTGGCGCGCTTGCTGTTTTTTTTCCGCTATGCTCTTTTGTATTAACGGTAATTTTTGCGCTCGGCTTGCCAAATAGCGGGCTAACGCAACAAATGCTTGGCTTGCCGGGTATGGCTGCTTTATCAAGCGGCAGTGCTTATGCAGAAACGCTTGGCACTTGGATCGCTGTTGGCAACTTTAAAATAACATTCGGTTTTTTATTCGACTCCCTCGCAAAAGTAATGCTCTTGTTTATCACAGGCATAACAACGCTGATAGTTCTTTACTCTCTCGGATACATGAAAGGCGATAAAGGCTATACCCGTTTTTTATGCTACCTAAACCTCTTTTTATTCTCAATGATAGTCCTTGTGCTTGCCGATTCGCTGCCCCTAACCTTTTTGGGCTGGGAAGGCGTGGGGCTTTGCTCCTATTTGCTCGTAGGTTTTTGGAATAAAGACCGCTTGAGCTGCAAGGCGGCAAATAAAGCTTTTTTGGTGAATAGAGTTGGCGATGTAGGCTTTTTGCTCGGTATGCTTGTTTTAATAGCCGTTGGTGGCACCACGCTTTTAAATTACGCAAATTTAAATGAATGGCTTTTGCTCGTGCAACCGCAGGGTGCGCTCGCCTATATTTTAGCCCTGGCCGCTTTGTTTTTGTTCTTTGCCTGCACAGGCAAAAGTGCGCAAATACCCCTATTAACCTGGCTACCAGATGCCATGGCCGGCCCAACTCCGGTTTCTGCGCTTATACACGCAGCTACAATGGTAACCGCAGGCATTTATTTAATGGCAAGGCTTGCTCCGCTCTTTGTGTTTAGCCCCGGAATTTTAGATTTGGTTTTGCTGATTGCTGTAGGAACAGCTCTATGGGCCGCAGTCACTGGCTTAATGCAACACGATATTAAAAAGGTTCTGGCCTATTCCACAATTTCGCAGCTCGGCTTTATGTTTATGGCGGTGGGTGCTGGCGCATTTAACGTGGCTATTTTTCACGTGTTCACTCATGCATTCACAAAAGCCGCTCTCTTTCTCGGTGCCGGCTCTGTTATGCATGCTCTTGGCGGCGAACAGGATATCCGCAAAATGGGCGGCCTCGCCAAAAAACTCCCTTCAACATTTTTGATAATGCTGCTGGCATGGGCAAGTTTAATAGGTTTGCCGGGGCTGGCTTGTTTTTGGAGCAAAGATTTAATTTTGGAAAGCCTTCGCTTTGAAGGCGCCGGCAGCTTGCTCTTTTACGTAGCCGTTTTCACGGCGTTCCTAACTGCCGTCTATATGACCCGCTTAATGGTGCTGGTATTCTTTGGCAAATTTAGAGGAACCAACAGCCTTGCAGAAAAAACGCACGAGTCTCCAATCGTTATGCAAATTCCAATGTGGATTTTAGCGGTAGGCTGCGTGTTTGCAGGTTATACCTCGTTGTTCAGGCTGGGTGATTCAACAATGTATATCGCCGTGCTTGGCAGTGGCGCAGCCATTCTGGGGCTTGTGTTTGCGGGTATTTATTTCAGCAAGAAAATCCCAAAGTATTCGGGGCATAGCGAGCTTGCAGGCTTTGTCAAAACTTGGACTTTCGCTTTTGACACCTTGAATTTTATTGCGGTAATTTTGCCTGTGCGCATAGCAGCTTTGGTTTTGGGCTGGGTGAATGATTTTCTGCGTTTAACAATGCAAATGGTTGCTGCTATTCCTCATATATGCGCTGGCGGGTTGCGGTTTATGCAGGCGAATAAACTGCGAATGCAATTGGCGCTTACAATTTTGTGTGTAGTTATTTTAGTTTATTGGTTGCTCATTTTCATTAGGTAAATATGCTGGTTTTATTTTTATTTATTGCGCCTTTTATTTGCTCCTGCCTGATGCTCACATCTTCTCGCAGAGATGCGAAAGCTTCTTTCAAAATGGGGCTTCTGTGCACTGCTTTGCCGCTCGCTTTGGCAAGCGCATTGCTGGCAATGGGCGGGCAAGAGACCGGTTCATACACTTGGTTTTCCTTGCTTGGAATAAGCATTGATTTTTCTTTGCACTGCTTTGGGCTTTCTTTGTGGATGGTTTGGCTTACCACTCTGCTTTCTTTTTTGGCCTTTATTTATTCAAGGGCAGCCCTTGGCTTTGGAATTAGAGAATTTGCTATTGGCTTGCTCGCTCTTGAAGGCACCATTATAGGCGCTTTTCTTTCCACGCAAAATATAGTGCAGTTTTTATTTTTCTTTGAAGCAATGATTTTGCCTGCTGCAATTATGATCGCTTTGCACGGCGGTTTAAAAAGACGGAATGCAGTTTTGGTATTTGTAATCTATACGCTGGCCGGTTCCATTCCTCTGGTTTTTGCCGCATTGTATTTAGTGGCGAAAGCAGGTAGCGTGAATATTCTCGCTCTAGTAGAAACATTGAAAATATTGCCGCTCTCAACTCAAATTTCCCTGCTAATTGCGTTTTCATTGACATTCGCTGTAAAAACTCCCTTGTTTCCGCTTCATAGCTGGCAGGGCATTACCTATTCAGAAGCGCCGTATCCGCTTTCAGCGGTTCTTTCGGGGGCAATGGCGAAGGTTGGAGTTTTTGGTTTTGCAGTTTGGGTAATTCCAATATTTTTTGATTTACTGCTAAAATACAATATTTATTTTATTTCCATAGCACTCTTCTCAATGCTCTATGGCGCATTGCTGGCATTGAGGCAAACCAATATAAAAAGGCTTTTGGCATTTAGCTCTCTTTCACATTTAAGCTTTGCTGTTGCGGGTTTGTTCTGCCTTGGCGATGTTGCTGTTGCCGGCGTTGCCGTTTTGCTGGTTGGCCATGGTTTAACTGCTGGCGGTCTTTTCTTTTTAGGCGGCATTGCGCAAAAATGGACAGGCAGCACCAACATTAAAAATTTCGGTGCTTTTGCTTCAACCAACCCGGTTTATGCGAGCATATTCGGTTTTATAGCGATTGCGGCAATTGCGGTTCCCAGTACCATAGGTTTTGTTGGCGAGTTTTTGATTTTGCACGGTTTGTTTAATTCCGGCTATGCTTTTTTTGCAATCATCGGCGGCATAGGCATTATACTCTCTGCCGCTTATATGCTAAGGCTTATTAAATGCGTGTTGTTTGGGCCGGTTCCGGAAAAAGAGCGGGCGGGCATTTCTCTTTCTCCTCTTGAAGGCGCAGCGGCAATTCCTATTATAATTTTAATATTGTATTTTGGTTTGCATCCTGCACCTATTTTGAGCTCATTCTTTTGAGGAATATGGCAATGACTGAGTCTTCACTTTTTTACGATTTGAAAATCATATATCCGGCAACCGTGGTTGCTTTGGGTGGCGCAGTTTCGCTTGCTGTGGAATCCTTTATTGGCAAAGAAGGAAAGCATAAAATTTTGCCTTGGCTCAATATTTCTTTTTTAGTTATTGCGGCTTTTATATTAAAATCCGTATCTGGGAGTTATTCCGATCCTTGGAATTTATTTATGCTGAATCCGGTTAATGAAGTTTTTTCTTATTCCGTTTTATTTTGCGCAATTTTAGGGACAGCAGGTTTAAAAAATACATTTAAAAACAACGGAGGAAATCTCAGCGAGGCTTATTCTTTGCTTATGTTATCGGCAACTGGCATTATGCTGATGGTAATATCAATGGATTTAATGTCATTGTTTTTAGGCATGGAGCTTGCGTCTTTCCCAATCTATGCTTTGGTTGCAATGAACCGCCGTTCAAAGAAAAGTAATGAGGCAGCATTTAAATATTTTATTAGCGGTTCATTGTTCAGCGCAGTATTTTTATACGGAATCGCTTTGTTTTATGGTTCAACAGGCAGCACTTTGCTAGGCAGCGATGTTTTGGCAGGCCGCGAGAGCATTTACCAAGCTGCAACCTTTATGCTCACCTTTGGGCTTTTATTTAAAGCGGGCGCATTTCCTTTGCATTTCTGGGTTGCAGATGCTTACACCGGTGCACTTGCAGCGGTTACTGGCTATATGGCGGCTGTTGTAAAAATCGGTGCTTTTGTTGCATTGGCATCTGTGTGGATTGGTTTGTTTGGCAGTTCGGCGAGCGTGGTTATTGCTCGCGAGGCAATTTTGTTTTTGTGTCTTGGGCTTGCTTCTGTGGCTGTTGGGGCAATAACGGGTCTTGTGCAAAATTCTGCAAGGCGTATTTTAGCTTTTAGCTCCATTGCAAATGCTGGTTTTATTTTGCTTGGTTTTTGCTATCCATATTTCGCAAAGCAGGCTTTGGATTTAAATTCTGCTTTTTACTTTTTGTTATGCTATGCCATAGCTTCAATGGGCGCTCTTGTAGGAATATCCGCTTTGATGAGCGATTACGATAATTTGGAAGACTTGCGCGGAGCAGCAAGGCAGGAGCCGTTTATTGGTATTTGCGTGAGTGTGTGCTTGGCATCTTTGGCTGGTTTGCCCGTGGCGGCTGGTTTTTTGGCAAAGTTCAGAATTTTCGCAGGCCTTGTTAAAGCTTCTTTTGAGAACCATCTTATTTGGGGTTTAGCTATAGCGGCCTTTGTTTTAGCCGTTATTTCAGCAACATACTACATTCGCATAATTTACTTTATGTGGAGCAATCCCACCACCCGCAGAAAACCTTCGCAAGATCCTATTTTGCTGAACGTGGTTTTGGCCCTTGCGGTGTTATTGCTGATTGCTTTGGCGGTTTGGATGCCGTTTTGATTTACACCTACCCAAAATTTGTTCCTGTAAGTCTTGGCTTACGTCCGCAAATACATAAGATTGTTTTGGAAAGCCAAAGCGGCATTTCTGGTTGGACTTTTTCCAATATTTACCTATTTCGCAAAAAATATAGTTTTGAAATTTGCTTGCAAGAAAATAATTTGCTTATAACTGGTCGCTACAATGGGAAAACATTTTTTTCTGTTTTTGGCGAAATACCGCCGCAGGATATATTAGATGAATTGCTGAAAAAATATGATTACTGGAGAAGCATCTCCGAAAAGCAATTTGAGCAACTCAATGGGAAAATAGCTGGCGTGCAAGAAGATCGAAATAATTTTGAGTACTTGTATTTACGCACAGATTTGGCAGAACTTCCTGGAAGAATTTTTCAAAAAAAAAGAAACTTGGTGAATGTTTTTAGAAAAAAGTATAAAGAGAATAGAGAACAAAAAAAAATAGATGCAAATACGCTAAAAGATGCTTTGCATATTTTAGATGAATGGAAAAAACTCAAGGGCGTGAACGGAGATTACGATTCTGCAAGAGAGGCTTTGGAGTTGCATAAAGAACTTGAACTTAGCGGAATGGTTTTTTATGTGAACGGAATTCCTGTTGGTTACTGTCAAGGCGAAACGCTCGCAGACAATAAGAGTTTCGCTGTGCATTTTGAGAAAGCAATAAATGAAAAAGGCGCTTACCAGTATATAAACCAGGAGTTTGCAAAAAGCCTGCCGCAGAATATAATGTATATAAACAGAGAACAAGATTTAGGCGACGAGGGTCTTAGGCAAGCGAAAATGACCTACCGCCCAGTAGGCTTTGTTAAGTTGTTTTGTTCAGGCAAGTGCAATCCCGCTCCCCAAAGTACGTTAATTTAAACCTACCACGCCCTCTCGCACTTAACCAATGCGTCGTTCTTATGCACACCCACCGCAATAGCATAAGCGGGCTTCTTTTTGCTTGCGTCGGCTAAATACTTTTCCTTTTCAATTTGAATCAAAGCGTCTTTAATAGCTTCCTTTACACCTCTTGCAGTTTTGGAAACCTTAAATTCCATAACCGCTGTCCATTTTTCGCTTTCTATAAACAAATCGTACCTGCCGAAACCAGCCTCATTATTAGAGCGAACATCAAAACCGAGGGCAAGCATCAGCCCAAAAACAAAACCGTGATAGGTCTTTTCCAAATTATCGTGCAGATCGAAATAAGAAAGCTTGAAAGACAGTAATTCTGTTAGCATTTTGCCAAAATATTCAGTATCCTCTATCTTATCGAAAATCTTCGCAAGTCTGTTCTGCTCTTCTTTCTTCACAATGGAGCTTAGAATATACTCCTCCCAAACCATCATTAATTCTTCATTGGGAACGCACAGCTTGTAAAGCCTCTTTCTAGGATTGCTGCCTGCAGCTTCTTCATCCCACGCAAGATAGCCTGCCTGCACCGCAAGGGCAAAGTAATATTTATCTGCTTTGTCGGCAAATAGTTCTTTCAGCGAGACTCTTGGATCGAGCTCCGTGGTGAATGTGTTGCCGAATTTCTTTACCGCCT
>JAITFT010000154.1 GCA_031281155.1 Candidatus Fibrimonadaceae bacterium | reverse complement strand
ATCGGAAACCAGGCGTTTTTCGGCTGTACCCGCCTTGCTTCCATCACCATCCCCAACAGCGTAACATCTATTGGAACCTCCGTGTTTCAGGGTTGTAGCGGCCTCACTACCGCCGTTATCGGCAACAATGTGGGATCTATCGGAAATCAGGTGTTTCACGGTAATGGCAGCCTTGCTTCCGTCACTATCGGCAGTAGCGTGACTTCTATCGGAAACTCTGCGTTTCAAAATTGCAGCACTCTAACTTCCATCACGCTTCCCGAAGGCGTGATCTCTATCGGAAACGATGCGTTTCACGGTTGTACAAAGCTTGCTTCCATCAATATCCCCAATAGCGTGACATCCATTGGAACCTCCGCGTTTCGCAACAGCGGCATTACTTCCATTGTCTTTCCCGAAAATTTGACATCTATCGCAAATAACACGTTTCTCGGCTGTACTGATCTTACTACCGTCACTTTTCCTCCAAATTTGCTTTCTATCGGGAGTATGGCATTTGCGAATTCAGGCCTTACTTCCGTCACCATCCCCAACACCGTGACTACTGTCGGAGGCAATGCGTTTGCCAATTCAAACCTTAGTTCCGTTGTCATCGGTAGCGGCGTGACAGAACTCAATCACTTTCATTTCTCCGGTAATGCCAACTTGATTTCCATGGAAGCAGTACCGGAAAATCCCGTTTTCAGTTCTATAGACGGCGTATTATTCAATAAAGACCAAACTACCCTTGCACTGTTTCCGCCGGGCAAGAAGGGCATATACGCCATTCCCGATGGCACAACTTCCAGCGAACAGATGGCGTTTTATGGGTGCAGCCTTACTGTCGTAATCATTCCTAACAGCGTGACTTCTCTCGGCGGCAACGGAATATTTGGCGGTTGCAACAGCCTTACTTCCATAGTCAGCTTAAACCCTGTCCCGCCAACTGTCGTCGGCGAACCCCACGGCTTAAATCAATCAAACGTTGACGTGTATGTCCTGCCAGGCAGCATATCCGCTTACGAACAAGCCGAATGGTGGAGAGGAAGTGAATGGACTAATTTCAAAAGTATCAGTTCCGCTTATCAAACGCTAACATTCGATTCGCAAGGCGGCAGCGCCGTGGCTCCGCAGGATGTAATAATATTCAGCAAAGCGGAAAGCCCCGCAAACCCCACCCACCCGGACTTCCCTTTTTTCGCAGGCTGGTTTAGAAATGCCGATATCAATATCAGCGTACCGTTACCGCCAATCGTTGAGTGGGATTTTGACAGCGACATCGTAACAGGAGAGATAACGCTATACGCTAAATGGTCCGATGTCACATCTATTAACTCAGGTGTAGGTTCCAAAGGTTCTCCAGAAGCTCGCCAGCTCGCTTCCTCGGTCCAGACATACTACGATTTAAAAGGCACCCCGCTCGGCACCACAAAACCCACCGCTCCGGGCGTATATCTCGAAAAACACGGCAAACACATGAGGAAAATAGCGGTACGCTAATTGCGTTAGTGCGAACCTAACGCTACGCATTAGAAAATAGAATGATGAAATCAGCGTGGGCGGTGAAAAGCCGCCGAGCCTCACCTAGAAGGTCTGTGGAGGAACCTATGGGGCTAAAATTCTATTGCGGAATGTGGGTTCAAGAATAGGGGGACAACCTTGCTCCCTAGGATAAGGTTATTCATTTTTTCTAAATTTAAGGCTGATGATTGAATTTGATGCGAATTGCAAAAGGACAAACGGACAATATTTTACACAAAATAATCCGTTTAAGAACTGTGCTTTTATGGAATGGAGCAAAACTTGCGATTTCCGGAATCAAATAATATTAGAGCCCTTTGCAGGAGCAAATAATCTCATTAAGATGCTGAAAAATATGAAGTTATGTAAAGGCTTTGTTTCGTATGATATTGAACCAAAAAGCAAAAATGTTCTATACAAAGATACTTTGCTTGACTTCCCGAAAGGATACAATATTTGCATAACAAATCCTCCATACCTTGCAAAAAACTCGGCAACACGAAGAAGGCTGAATTATCCGAATACTAATTACGATGACTTGTATAAATATGCACTTTCAAAATGTTTAGAAAATTGTGAAAATGTCGGAGCCATAATTCCTGCGTCATTTCTAAATTCTAGCCTTTTTAGACATAGATTGTCGCATTACATTTTGCTATCATCAAAAATGTTTAATGACACTGAACATCCTGTATGTTTGGCTTTGTTCAAAAATACTAGTAAGGAAATAAAAATTTATGATGGTGAGAGTTACATTGGTTTGTTAAGCGAATTGGAAAGAAAGCTTCCAAAAAACAATGACTGTTCAGAAATAAAATTTAATGATAGAAACGGTAAACTGGGTTTAATAGCAATAGACAACACAATTGAACCATCTATAAAGTTTATTAGAGGTGAAGAAATTCCGCCTGATAAAATTGAGTTTACCTCAAGAAGTATAACAAGAATTACAATAAAAGAAAGAAACATAAATGGACTTATAAAAAAGTTAAATAGCAATCTTAATAAATTTAGGGATGAAACTGCAGATATATTTCTTACGCCTTTTAAGGGAATAAGAAAAGATGGAAAATTCAGAAGGCGACTTGATTTTTCTATGGCTCGTTCGCTTATAGGAGGCGTAGCATAAATGAACTATGAAGCCGAATACAAAAAACAATTAACTAAGGATTTACAAGAAATTCTTTCTTCGCTAAACACTCCTGAAATGAAATTAAAAATACAAAATTGGGCAAAGAAATTCGATTATCCCTTTGATACAATTGTTGAAAAAATAAAAACTGATCCAGTATTCAGATGCGTATTTGTCAAAGATCCTGCAAAGCAAAATTTGTATCAAAAGCTTGCGGCAAATTATATTGAGAGGTTGCCAAATGTAAAAAATTTTGAAACTCTTCCGCAAGGCAGCGATAAGGCAAAGTATTTGACAAACGGCAAATTGTTCAGCGGTAAATTACTCAACAATGCTTCAAAAAATACAAAGTCGATAGATTTTACTTGGGAAGTAGGTAATTATTTGTTTTACGCTTCGCACAAATATACAAAAGATTCAGGCGGAGCACAAGATAATCAATATCTTGATATTCAAAATTTTCTTATACACGCAAGAGATAATAATTACAGTAAATATATATTTCTTGCGATATGCGATGGAGAATATTATTTGCAAAAAGATTCTCAAACAAATTCAAAAACAAAAATCGAACGGTTAAAAAAATTAACCTGCCAAAACTCGTTCGTTCTTACAATCAAAGAACTAGGGAGCTTTTTAAAGTCTTATGTTTTTAAAGAGTAATTTGCTTTTAAGAATAGGTCATCTCCAACATCACTAATGCCTCGTAGAACTTATGAACGGCAGAAGTATGTTGATCTTATATTCAGTCATCCGAACCTACCCAAAACTCCAGCCATAATCAGCGTGATACACCATTAGCTTGCTCATCCCGCCGTCAACAGTGATGTTTTCGCCAGTGATTTTACCTGCGCTAGCGCCTGGCAAGACTGACCGCCATTGCGTGGGTTAGAGCGACAATACCGCCTTTGACGGCGGAATAGCTCTCGGTGTCGGGCTGTGACTGGATAGGTGGGAGAGCGAAAAAACAAGAAAAAAGATAAGGTAACAGATAAAAATGTGGCAGGTAAAATTCATTATCAAGTTGGTAAAGAAGTACGTGGAGCAATAGAGCGGATTGGCGGTACAATGCCTGAGAATTTGCCTGTGCCAGAAAAGTCGATACCACAGTTGCAGCGAGAACAAATGAAAAAGCTGAAAAACACCCCATAAATCACACAAAACCGACACTTTTCGTACAAATTTACACAAATAGCGCAAAAATCTGGAAAAAAATATATATTCACAAATATGAATACCACTACTAAACCCGTTTTCCTGGCGGCTATTTTTATAGCCATAGCATTAACCTTTTCCTGCTCTTCAAGTAACGGCAACGGCGATGTCCCAAGCAGTTCCAGCAACGGCGGTAGCAGCAGCTCATCTAGCCTAGACAGCGACTCTTTCGTGGATACTCGCGACAACCAAATCTACAAATGGGTTGAAATCGGCAATCAAATCTGGATGGCGGAGAATTTGAATTACAACGCAGAAGGCAGCCAATGCTTTGACAACGATGCTAGCAACTGCGCTACCTATGGTCGTTTGTATAGCTGGGCTACCGCTTTAGATCTGGCTCCAAATTGCAACTCCAGCACTTGCGCTAGCCAAATACAAGCATATCACCAAGGCGTATGCCCCCCTGGCTGGCATTTGGCCACTTATGATGACTGGACGACATTGACGAATTTTGCTGGTGACTTTTCTGTTGCGGGAACCAAGCTTAAGGCTACTACTGGCTGGGTTGCCGACGAAGGCTGGGACCTTATTCCCGGCACAGACGATTTTGGCTTTTCGGCCCTTCCGGGCGGCACCGGCATCGGCATGATTGGCACCTGGGGCTACTGGTGGACCGCTACGGAGAACAGTTTCTCAGCTGGCGGCGCGTATGGCATGAGCATGGGCAGCGGCTTGGAAATAGTGATGGGAAACAGCAGCGTGACTAAGAACGAGTTGCGTAGCGTGCGGTGCGTGATGGCAGTGGATCTTCCGCTTACCGGAACGGTCAGCATAACTGGATTTCCATGGGTTCATGAAATGCTGACAGCAAACACCAGCAGTCTTGGTGGTAGCGGGACAATTTCCTATCAGTGGATGCGAGGAAGCACCAAAATTGGAGCTAACAGCAACACGTATTTTACGCAATACGATGATTTGGGCTCAACCATTACTGTAATCGTAACTCGTTCTGGTAATTCAGGCAGCGTTACCAGCGCTCCGACAGCAGTTATTCAGTGGGCTCCAATTGGTGGTTAAGTGTAAATGAGATATTTTTTCTTAGAAGATTTGTATATTTCTTGTAAAGCGAGGATTTTCACTACTAAACCCGTTTTCCTGGCGGCTATTTTTATAGCCATAGCAGGCTCTGCATTCAGTGCGGTGCGTGAAGGCGCCTCCTCCTAGTGACGGTTAATCTCAATAATTTCTACATTTACGTAACCATGCTACTTTTTCACGCTTCCAGTTTGGAAATTAAAAAACCAAAAATAATCAATCGTTTCAAAACGCTTGATTTTGGGACTGGGTTTTACACAACGTCAAATAAAGAACAAGCAGAAGCCTTTGCCATCAAGGTTTATAATAGAAGAAAAAAAGAAGGATTTCCTATTGTGAATATTTATAAATTTAACGATAAAGCATTGGAGTTAAATACCCTAGCTTTTGACAAGCCTTCAGAAAAATGGCTAGACTTTGTGGTCTATAACAGAAAATTTGGAAGAAAAGAAAACTACGATTTAATAATCGGTCCAGTCGCAAATGATGATGTTTTCTCCGTAATAGCACTTTATGAAAGCGGAAACTTGACAAAAAGCGAGGCAATAAAAAGATTCAAAGTGAAAAAATTATTTAATCAGTATCTTTTTTGCAATAAAAAAGCATTGTCTAGTTTAAGCTTTGTAGAATCCTATAAATTGGAGATTAAATGACTGACGACAAGCTCGCAACGCTTTTAGGAACTTGCATTATTCCTGCTATTGTGAAGGAACTGAAAATTCCGAATAGTGAACAAGTTGAATTTTTGAATAAATTCTATCGTTCATCGCTTTACGACATTCTAATTCGCAAAGAAACAGCTCTTTGGCATTTGAGTCCAACAACACTTGCGAATATTTATGAGCATGAACAAAAAACAGGAATTCTAGAATTGCCGGAGGAGTTATGAGTAAAGAAAATGAATTTTTGATTTTTGCGATTGAATATTACCGCAATAAGAAAAAAATGACAGGCTTACAAATTGCAGAGCTTTTTTCAAAATTCGATATTTATCAAATGATAAAAGATAATTATTTTCTTTACCACATAGAATCTCCAGAACATTTTGTAGCAGAAATTGACAATTGCATAGCGTACTGATGCTTGATACCACTAAACCTATTTTCCTGGCGGCTATTTTTGTAGCCATAGCAATGCGCAATGGCGGTGTTTTTGCGAGGCGATAGACAGGGCAAAAAACCGAAAGAACACCCTATAAATCACACAAAACCGACACTTTTCGCACAAATTTACACAAATAGCGCAAAAATCCAGAAAAAAATATATATTCACAAATATGAATACCACTACTAAACCCGTTTTCCTGGCGGCTATTTTTATAGCCATAGCATTAACCTTTTCCTGCTCTTCGAGTAACGACAACGATGATGTCCCAAGCAGTAGCAGCAATGGCGATAGCAGCAGTTCTGCGGAACCAAACCCAAGTAGCAGCAGTGTTGCACCATCCAGCAGTTCCGTTTCCCCTAGCTCATCTAGTGTCGCACCGTCTAGCAGTTCCGTTGCATCGTCTTCCAGCAGCTCATCTAGCCTAGACAGCAATAGCGGTACTTTCATTGATTCCCGTGATGAACAAACCTACAGATGGGTTGAAATCGGCAATCAAATCTGGATGGCGGAGAATTTGAATTATTGGAAGGCAGATGATGATGTTGGTGTGTGCTACGGTAATAATCCCGATAATTGCGCCCTTTACGGTCGTCTTTACGATTGGGCTGAGGCTATGGGTTTTGCTTCGGATTGCAATTCCAAATCCTGCGCATCTGATATTCAGTCTAAGCATCGTGGTATTTGTCCCGATGGCTGGCATATTCCGAGCGAGGCGGAATGGGATGCTTTTGTCAAATATGTTGATCCGAATTTTGTAATGTATGCAGCAAGCGGCAATGATGCGGGAACAATGTTGAAAGCAACGCATGGTTGGCCAGGTATTGCTACTGACGACTTCGGTTTTTCAGCGTTGCCGGGCGGTTATTGCAGGAACGGCGCATGCGCTGATATCGAAAGTCGTGGTTACTGGTGGAGCGCTAGGGAAATCCCTGTAAGCATTTTTGAGCCACCAGATGAAGCGAGCGGAGCAACACGATGGTGTATGTTTTGGGATCGTGCTGCCATATTCAGGGAGATGGAATTTAAATCGTCCCAATTTTCAGTGCGGTGCGTGAAGGCTCTTCCTGGTGGCGGTTAAGCGTCTAGGCTAAATTTACTATATTTGCTCCTATGACAACTGCCACTATTGAGATAAAAAATGATATTGCATTGGATCTTTTGCAATATTTAGAAAGCGTTAACATTCTTAGAGTGTTGAGTAAAAGCTATACAGTGGAAAAACAAAAAACTCTTGGCGATTTTTTTGGCGTTTTGCCCGAAGAAACTTGCCAAAAATTAGAGGAACATGCCAAAAAAGCGAGAAATGAATGGAACAGAGTTTTTTAATAGCAATGCACAATGGCGGCGTTTTTGCGAGGCGATAGACAGGGCAAAGTTGTCTTGCAAACTAAACGAACAAGACCCGAACCATCATTTCGCTGAAACTGCAAAAACAACTGAAATAGGTGGGAGAGCGAAAAAACAAGAAAAATTAGAACTTGCCGACGTCGGCAAATCCTATCTTAAACAAGAAAAAAGATAAGGTAACAGATAAAAATGTGGCAGGGAAAATTCATTATCAAGTTGGTAAAGAAGTACGTGGAGCAATAGAGCGGATTGGCGGTACAATGCCTGAGAATTTGCCTGTGCCAGAAAAGTCGATACCACAGCTGCAACGAGAACAAATGAAAAAGCTGAAAAACACCTTATAAATCACACAAAACCGACACTTTTCGCACAAATTTACACAAATAGCGCAAAAATCTAGAAAAAAATATATATTCACAAATATGAATACCACTACTAAACCCGTTTTCCTGGCGGCTATTTTTATAGCCATAGCACTAACCTTTTCCTGTTCTTCGGATAACGGCAAAGATAGCGATGCTGATAGCAGTTCCAGCAACGGCGATAGCAGCAGTTCTGCGGAGCCAAGCAGCAGTAGTGTTGCACCGTCTAGCAGTTCATCTAGCTTAGACAGCTACTCTTTCATGGATACTCGCGACAACCAAATCTACAAATGGGTTAAAATCGGCGATCAAATTTGGATGGCGGAGAATTTGAATTACAACGCAGAAGGCAGCCAATGCTTTGACAACGATGCTAGCAATTGCGCTACCTATGGTCGTTTGTATGACTGGACTAGAGCAATGACAATTAACGGCTCTGGTGTTTGTCCTTTAGGCTGGCATATTCCCAGCGATGAAGAATGGGATACGTTAACTATTGCTGTAGGCGGAACCATATCCGGAAATCGTCGTATTGGAGCCGGAACCGCATTAAAAGCGACGAGCGGCTGGATTGCCGGCGGAAGCTGGGACCTTATTCCCGGCACAGACGATTTTGGCTTTTCGGCTCTGCCGGGCGGCCATGGCGAGACTGGCGGCGCTACGCCCGGTTTTTACGCTGCTGGCTACTACGGCGGCTGGTGGACTTCTACGAATAACTTTTCTTACAGTGCCTGGAGATGGAGCATGGGCTCAAACGGCGACTTTGCGCAGAGGTCCAGTTCATATACAGGAGGGGTTCTGCATTCGGTGCGGTGCGTGAAGGATTGAGGTTGAGAAATTTTCTATATTACCCCCTAATTATGGAAGAAGTAGTTATTACAGGTATGGGCTGCGTTACCGATTTAGGTAACACACCCGATGAATTGTGGAATAATTTGTTAGCTGGCAAGTCTGGAGTGTCGGCTATTGACCGTTTTGATACGGAACCTTACCCTGTTAAGTTCGCAGGGCAAATAAAGGAATTCGATGCCTCTCCCTATTATAGCGAGCGAGATCGCAAACGCGTTTCACGGAATATTCAATACGCTGTTCATTCAGCAGAAACAGCCCTTAAAATGGCTGGCATAGAAGACTCTAAATCAATTGACGTTAAGCGAGCTGCCGTAGTTATAGGATCTGGCATGGGAGGCATGGAGATTTTTTACGATAGCTCCGTTAACCTGCATACAAAGGGTCCCAGAGGAGTTTCGCCTTTCTTTGTGCCTCAGGCAATAGCTAATATGGTTGCTGGAGAAATAGGAATTCGCCTCGGATGGATGGGAGCAAACTGGAGCCCCGTTTCGGCTTGCGCAACATCAAATCATTCCTTTATCACCGCTGTAGATCAAATTCGCCTCGGCAAAGCAGATATCGCTTTGGCAGGCGGCACAGAAGAAGCAGTCTGCCCCATTGGGCTTGCAGGCTTCGCAGCAATGAAAGCGCTTTCCACAAGAAACGATGAACCCACCAAAGCCAGCCGTCCCTTCGATATAGGCCGCGATGGCTTTGTGCTTTCCGAAGGTGCCGGAATTTTGCTTTTGGAATCGCGCAGCCACGCAGAAAAACGCGGTGCAAAAATACTGGCGCGCCTCGCAGGCTATGGAACCAGTTGCGATGCCTACCACATGAGCGCCCCTAGAGAAGACGGCGAAGGCGTTTGCCTCGCTATTTCCATGGCGTTAAAAGATGCTCGCATAGACATTTCGCAAGTTGGCTATGTAAACACGCACGGCACAAGCACCCCAAGAGGCGATGTTGCCGAGAGCAGCGCAATATTCAAAGCTTTCGATGGCAAAATAGACAATGTAAAAATAAACAGCACAAAATCCATGGTAGGCCACATGCTTGGAGCTGCGAGTGGAATGGAAGCGATTGTTGTTATAAAATCTTTAATCGATCAAAAATTGCATCAAACACTCAATTTGGAAAATCAAGAACCTGAAATTCCATTTGATTGCTGTGCAAAAGGCGTTGTTGAGCATAAATTTGAATATGCTCTTTCAAATTCTTTTGGGTTTGGAGGCCATAACAGCGTTTTGGTTTTAGGCAGGGCTTAAAAGCCCCGCAACGGAGTGTAGCTCAGTCTGGTAGAGCGTCAGTTTTGGGAACTGAAAGTCGTCGGTTCGAATCCGGCTACTCCGAATATGTCTATCGCTATAACCTCATCTGCCAAGCGCTTTTCTGTTAGCGGAGTTATATTCAGAGATTATATAAACCTTAGCAAGGTTTTAACTATTTCCCTGTCCAAAGACCGCAACTTTCAACGCTTTGACATAATGTTCTATTTCTCAATGGGCACAAAAAGCGCAAGCTATACAGATGAAACCCTGTTGCGTGTAGGTCCCTTCCCAAATGAGGCTCTCGACAAAGCAAATGCGCTTATGGCTCGCATGCTTCTCGAAAAAGATAAAACTTTCTACTTAGATGAAGAGTTGCTGGGCAAGGCGGAGGCCGATGCCATAGAGCAAAAGAGGCTTTCGCAAACTGAGGGTTAACATATTAACTGGAGATTTTTTTATGTTGTGGATTAGCTTAAAACTTTTGCCCAAAAATGCCGTCAGCAGGCTTTTTGGAGCTTTCACAAGAATGCGCATTCCATTTTTTAGCAAACTCTTTGCTAATTGGTTTGCAAAGCATTACAAAATAAATATGGAAGAATCCGAAGTTCCTGCCAAAGGCTTTGCGAATATTCACGATCTTTTTACAAGAAAGCTTAAACAGGATGCAAGGATTGTAGAAGACAACGCCGAAGTAATTTGCCCTGTAGATGGCGTGCTGACTGCTTATGGAATGCTCAACCCAGACAAGCCGGAATATATGCAGGCAAAAGGAAAGCCTTGTACTTTGGAAAGCCTGCTTAGGAACAAAGAATTGGCTGAGAAATATGCAGGCGGTGCTTGGGCAATAGTGTATCTCGCTCCGCATAACTATCATCGCATACACTCGCCTGTTTCGGGAAATGTAACAGCGGCCTACTACTGCCCCGGAATGCTTTGGCCAGTTAATGCTCGGAGCGTTAACCGAGTGGAAGGCTTGTTTTCCATAAACGAAAGATTGACTTCGCAAATAAGCACTTACGATGGCGGAGAGGTTTTGTTGATAAAAGTCGGTGCCACAAATGTTGGGCGAATAACGGTTGATTACAAAAAAGACTGGATAACAAACTCCATGCCACCTCCAGCGAACAGAAACGCCTCATTCACAAAGTGGGAACCCGAAAGCATTCACGCTTATGCAAAAGGCCAGGAAATCGCCCGCTTTGAGACAGGCAGCACCATCATTTTAATTTGCAACAAAACTATATTGCAAAGAACAAAGCACCTTTTCGAAGAATTGGAAGGCAAAAAGGTTGTGATGGGGCAAGCGTTGATGGTTTAGAGCTCTCACATTTCCGGTGCTTCGGCAAATTTGCTTTCGGAGAAATCGGGCTTGTGCTTGAAGCTTGCATAGCGGAAAATCGCTCTGTTGCCGGTTCTTAGCATTGCAAAGTCGGTGGCACCGCCGAAATTAGCATTAGCGCTTTGCAAATTTTCTTGAACGAAAACTTCTTGCAATGAAAATTTGCCTGCGAACTTGGCGTTCATAAGCGATAAATTGCCTAAAAAAGAAGTGCCATCCAACGAAAATCTTTTATTTGCTGTTATTTCAGAAAAATAGCTGTTCTTTGCCCAAACCGTCATTTGATTGAAATCTGCATTTTCTTTAAAAACGCTTTTACTGAAGTTAACCATGCCGAAAACCGTTGCACCGCCAAAATTAACCTCTTTCTGAAACTCGCTATCCAAAAAAATCACATTGCTGTTGAAGCGAACATTTTCCGCATTCACTTTGCCCTTAAAAACGCATTTCTCAAAATATACATTGAAATTGACTTGCGTTTCGGAAGCAGCAGAATTTAAAGGAAAGCTAGCGCCGGCCTTGCTAAAATCCAAATCTCCTTCTATAACGGCATTCTTAATTTGCACAGCCTTTCCGGCCATCAAGCTTTTGGTTATATCGCTTGCCTTAATGCTTTTAGAAGCAGAGCAAAAGCTCAAGGTGAATAAAATAATTGGTAGAAAACGCATAAGCAGGAATGTAGAAAATTTTACTTTTGTATATTTTAGCAATAACATAAGGGGTTTGTAAAGAAATGCCAAACAATATGTCCTTGATAAAAGGCAAAGACACTTGCATAGAGATTGCTTTTCGCAAGGCTCTTTGGAAAGCAGGGTTTCGCTATAGAAAAAATTACAAAAAATTGCCAGGCAAGCCAGATATAGCTCTGACAAAGCAGAAAATTGCGATTTTTTGCGATGGCGAATTTTGGCATGGAAAAAACTGGGATGAATACAAAGAGAAGATAAAAAGCAATCGCAAATATTGGATTCCAAAAATTGATAAGAACATTAAGCGGGATTTTGAAACAGATAGAGACTTAAAACTAATGGGCTGGGAAGTTTTGCGTTTTTGGGGCACAGATATTGAAAAGAATTTGGCAAGTTGCATTGCGCAGGTTAAGGAAGCGATTTTTTACAGAGAAATTGGAGTGGAACCGTAAGGTGCAGGTTTCTATACTGAAAAATCCATATAATAATTTTCGTCATCAATTTTATAAAAAACGACATCAGTTCTGCCGTAGCGCTCTAAATCCTGCCTCGTTACAGGAACACCATTCGCTAAACCTAATCTATTTCTGAAATATTCGCCTATGTAGCTATTGTTTAGCGGGGTGTGTATAGCCTGACCTTGTTCATCTTTTTGCGCTCTTCGACAAATAAAAGTTCTATCATCATCAGTTACAACTGTAAAACATTGCGGTGCCTTAGGAAAGAAGTCACCATTATATATTTCAGGTGATAACTGGATATATGCTTGATTAGGTTCACGTCCCGGACGTTGCCCCCAATTAAGACCTCCTATGCTTTGTATTTCTCCTGTCCTATTACTCAACAATGAAATTTTAATAGACTTAATATCATTTTTTCCAATTTCTGTGTGTAAATGTTTATCTTCGTGAATATGCTGACGATAATAATTGCCATCATTGTGGACACGAATTAATGTCTCTGCTTCTGACAAATTGCAGAAAACAGATTCCTTCTCAAGCATTCTGCAGTATTCAAGAATACCATTACCTTCTATCTCTGCCAATAACTCCCGTTGACGATAAAAGGCATTTTGAGTATAATTTGCAGAACCGATGAACGCTTTAAAAAATTGTTCGCCTTTACACCAAACATACAATTTACTGTGGACGGGTGGTGTTTTATAAATGTAACTACAGGAAAACCGGTCTTTAAAACTTGGCACTTCTGAATCAACAATACTTCGAAAACCATGATGGTTACTCAAAGATAGTCCATCTGATGGACACATACCTATAAAAAGAGAAATATGTACGTTCAATCGTTTATCATGCAGGTCTTCTAAATGGTCTGATGCCATTGCAGGAGAAGCATAACCAGAAATAATTTTAAGTGTATCTGCGCCTTCTTGACGTGGTTTTATCAAAACTTCTTCATACAAATTTTCGTAGATCATGCCGTTTTATACTCCGCTTTCTTTTCAAAAAGACGCATTTGCGTTGGATTTTTTATATTGTAAACGTTAATCTGCTTTTCTTGAATTATAGGACTGAAATTATAGTCTTCATAATCATAATTAAGCCCAGCAAAAGTTTTAAGAATTGCTTCAAATATAATTTTTACTCCATTAACTGGAACCGCCATTCCTATTTGTTTACGCACGCTTTCTTTAGAGCCTTTGAAAACGAAATTATCGGGAAAAGTTTGTAATCTTGCGCGCTCTCTGTTCGTAAGAGCGCGGTTTTCTTGCCAATGATATACATGAGTTCCGCCACCGCCAGAGCCTGTGATTGTATATGCTGGTTTATTTGGATCAAGCCTGCGATATATTTGGCTGATTTTAACGCTTGCTACTTTTAATTGATATTTTTCAGGAATGTTAGCCGTGAAAGCATTTTCGCCAGGTTTAATGAATTTCAATCTTTCAATAACATCCTCTGACTGCTTAGTTTGTTCATTGTTCGTAGCATTAATTGGAATAGGCGGGGTTTCAATGGCATCTTTACTTGTTTTGACTTTAAATTTTTTTGTAGAAGGTACCCTATATACAACATCTTGGTCTTTGCGAATACCGACAATAATAATTCTATGGCGCGCTTGCGGAATCCCATATTTTTCAAATTTGTAGAAATGCGGATATACAGAGTATCCGGCAGAGTACATATCATTAAGTATTATAGAGAAAGCTTTGCCATCGTTAGCATTGCGCAGACCACC
>JAITFT010000129.1 GCA_031281155.1 Candidatus Fibrimonadaceae bacterium | reverse complement strand
TTCTTCTTCCCAAGCGAAAGTTCCGTCTCCTATGCCGCCTTCAAGAGCGACTTGCGAAAGCGTTGCAGTTAAATCGTAGGTTATGAAATTTGCTGTGGGAAAAGTTATAATAGCCGGAGTTGCTTTTGATACTGATAGATCAACAGTTGCCGTAAATTCTATCCCTTCGTAGTCGTAGTTATTTGCATCTCTAGGCGTGAATACAACTTTATAGCCGTTGTTATTTACAACCGGCACAATGCTATTATTTTCCCAGGCAAAATTGCCATCGCCTTCACCGCCAATAAAGCTAATTTGCAAAAGCGTTGTGCTTAGATTGTAGGTTATGGGATTGGCTGTGGGGAAAACCACATTGGCTGGAGTTGCTTTTGCTACGTTTACAGTGATTGTGCCGTTTGCTGGTTCGTAGTTGCCGCTGGGGCAGGTGTAGGTAGCTTCGAAGCTTTGGCCGTTGCCTGCCTCTAAGGGAGTATGCGATATACCTGCGCTCCATTCGTAGCCAGGGAGCAAATTTAGATTGCCGAGAGTGAGCGTTGGGGTGTAGGTGGTGTTGATTGCGTCGTGGGCGATGAAAGAGCCCGTTGCTTTTGCCACGTTTACAGTGATTGTGCCGTTTGCTGGTTCGTAGTTGCCGCTGGGGCAAGTGTAGGCGGCGGGAAATTGCTGGTCATTGCCTGCCGCTAAGGGTGCATCCAATATGCCTATGCCGCTCCATTCGTAGCCAGGGGGTAATTTTAGATCGCCGAGAGTGAGCGCTGGGGCGTAGGTTGTATTAAGCGTTTGGGTTTCAAAGCCGCCTTCTGCTTTGTTTATGGTGTATGTGCCGAGTTCAATTTCGCGTGCTTCGTAATAGTCGCTTTCTAAAATTTCAACCGTTACTTTGTATGTTCCGGCATTGATTGGCTCTTCGGGTATTTCATCGTAATAGACGCTTATTTCGCCAATATCATCATTCTTTTTTGTTACTACTACGCCTTGCTGGCTGCCGTTGTAAATATGGTTGGTTGGTATAGTATAATCTAAATCTGCTATTGTTGGTATTCTTTTTCCAACCGGTTCTGTAGTGGCGGAAATCATGCCTTGTATATCTTGATCATTTGGATCTGGGCGAATTTCCAATACAATTTTCTTGTCTAAGTCATTGGAAGTTATCTCGTATATATCAACGGATACATCTAGCTGTGTTCCATCTTCCCATTTCCATACAGGAATTAATGCACTATTATTATAGTTGACATCAAGCGAATAGCTCAACATATCACCTATCCTCGGGGTGGTATTTGATAAAGTTACTATGCCAATCAAAATTTGTACTCCTTTTCCTGTTATTGTGCAAGTTGCAAAAATCTTATTTTCTAAGATAAATTCTATTTGAGCAGTTTCTTCGTTGTTGTGCCATTTGTATTCAAACTCTGTTGCTCCTTTGCCGATGGCAGTGAGAATTAATTCTTTGCCGCCCAAAACTACCGCTCCATTTTCAATATCAACGCCATTATAAGTTGCTTTTATTGTGCTGCCGCTTGTAGCGTACCCTTCTAGCTCTACACTAAAGTTAACGGTATAATAATCTAAGGTTAACTCTCTCGTGAATGCATTTATCTCTATTTCAGTGTCTATTCCGTTATCATATATTCTCCAAGTACCTTGAGCTATTCGAAAAGTCTGTTGCGGATCATCGCTATCTATTTCATCGAAAATATCTTCTGCATCTTTTAGCTTTAGCGTAAGGATTCTGCCGTGTTCTTCCCATAATTCGTCATCTTTCTTAATAGTAAGTTCTACAAGGAATGTTTGAAAATGCGGAGGCAAGTCCACTCCCTTGCCAAAGCCAGGAAATTTGCCAGTTTCATAAAACCAGGGCTCTTGCCTAAGAGTTGCCGGAAAACCGCTTGCTGTTAACAAGCTGACAAATGTTTTGTCTTCTCCATTTTTATTGCTTGCATCGCCATCGGTGACAGGCACTGGAGTTTTCATTTCTTCATAAGCCGCATTGCCAGAGAAAATACCCACATTATCATTACCCGCTATTCGCCCAAATAACTCTGCGCTTCTTATTTCATAGCCAAGCGCAACAGAATTTTCTATACGTGAATTGCTAGACATAAGACCAGCTATGCCACCTACATTATTTGTACCACTAACAGTAACAGAAGACCAGCTATTTCTAACCGTGCCACCGTTATCACCAACAATACCGCCTACATTTATGTTTGAGCTACTTATTGAGCCAGTGACATAGCAGTTTTCTATTATGCTGTTATTCCGTATATTACCTGCAATACCGCCCACGGCAACATCGCCCGCAATATTCACGTTTTCAAGTCCCAAATTTTTAACCACTCCTCCGTTGTTTATGCGACCAAAGAGCCCCCTATTGCTGCCAGAAGTAATTCTAAGACCGATAATTTTATTGCCACCGCCATCAAAAGTGCCACTAAAGGAGTCAAAATTTGTTCCTATGGGGTTCCAATTAGAGGTGCCAGAAAGGGTTATGTCTTGCATTAGCATATAATGTTTGTTTGCGTAAATTGCATTGGTAGTAGTAGTGCTAACACGGTTTGCCAAAGTTGTCAGTTGTGTTGCTGCGGATATTTGATACGGATATTCGCTTATGCCTCCCCCACCGTCTGCAAAGGAAGAGTGCGGGGTTGCAATAATGTTAAGAGTTAGTTCATTGCTTTCAAGCCCGGCAACAGAGATTGTGAATTTGTAGCTGCCGTTTGTGCCTAGTTCCGTGCTTGCCCCAGTTGCTGTTCCGGCCTGCGCATCTACAAGGGCATCTACGCCGTTTATTGTTATGGATATATCGGCATTGATTATTTTTTTAACCAATCTTTGTATTTCAATTTTCGCATCGTTTTCATTATTTATTTTTGCTTGAATGGTGGCATAGCTTGCGGCGTTTATGGCATCCATAATACCTAAACTTAGGAGGGCATCGGCAAGCAAGTAATCTGGCATATCCACCGCTTTGCCAAAGCCAGGAAGTTTGCCGTTTTCGGTAGTCCATATATCGGCATCAAACAAGCCACCAATTGTACCATCTTCAAAGATTTCTGCAGCGGTGATGTTTAAGCCATGTTGGTTTGTTAATGTCCCAGTACTAACTAAACTGCCGTTTACGATCATGTTTGAGTATGCTCGATTGTTAGTGCTACCACTACCGCCGATACGGCCAGAAATACTTAGGGCTCGTATTTCAGGACCTAGCGCAACGCAATTTTGCACAATAGTACCAGAGCTAGCTATGCCGCCTGCACCTGTACCGCTAGCATCTGTTGTACCGCTTACCGTTGCTGTAACCCAACAATTCTCTATGACTCCACCAACACCACCCCCTGCAATGCTACCTATACCCCAGCGACCTCTAATATTTGCATTTTCAACGGCAAGATTTCGAATTCTGCCGCCAACTATATAGCCAAAGAGACCTTGATCATCCCTGCTACGGTTGATTGTTAGATTGGAGATTTTATGGGCATTACCATCAAAAACTCCTCTAAACGCCTGCAACCTACTCCCTATCGGCACCCAGTTGCTGTAACCAGAAAGGTCTATGTTGGCGGTGAGTTTGTAATATTTGTTTGCATAAATTACATTTGTGAAAGATAAGTTATTAACAAGTTGAGCAAGTGCTGCCAATTGCGCTGCTGTGGCTATTTCGTAGGGGCTTGCTTCAGTACCCTCGCCATTAAAACTAGGAGTTGCAATTATTTCAATGCTTAATTCTTCGCTATATTCGATACCGTTTTGGTTTAAGGTTACTTTGAATTCATAACTGCCATTTATGCCTAGCGGAATTGTTTCATCGCCAATTACTGCTGGTTTAAAGTTTATGCTTTCCACAGTGAAACTTATATTTTCCTCATCTAAATCCAAGGACTCAATTATTGTTTCTATTTTGGCTTCCACAGTATTTTCATCTGACACTTCTGCTTGAGTGGCAAAACGAACAGCAATTTTAATACGTTCCATTGCTTCTATCAGAATAATTTTGTCGGATGATTTTAAATACTCCGGCATTTCTCTTGCTGTGCCAAAGCCAGGAAGTTTACCAGCTTCCTTTACCCATATATTATCTGTAAATAAATCATTAAAAGCCGTGCCATCTAAAATTTCTGCACTTGTTTTCCCCAAACCATCCCTGCCGTTCGCATCATTGCTGATAGTTGCATTAGAAACAAGCATATCGGCATAAGCAATATTGCCAAAATAATTTGCAGCATTCAAGCCAGCGCCAGCTATACGCCCAAAAGATGTAGCGTCGGTGTGCATTATTGTAATGCCAAGTGCCGCACTGTTTCCTATCTCGGCAGCATTAATCAAACGACCTACTATGCCACCAACATTATTTTCTCCGCTTACTGTTGCCGTAGAATAACAGTTATTGACTGCGGTGGCGAAGGTGGTATAACCTGCAATACCGCCTACGATGCTATTTCCGCTTACTCTACCTGTTATGTAACAATTCTTTATAAGACTAGCACTTGCATCAGCCACAATACCGCCTACGTTATTATTACCGCTAATATCTGCGTTTTCAATGCCAAGATTTTGGATAGTTGCATACACTGTATAACCAAAAAGCCCTTGATTGCTGGTGCCTGCTATGATTTTAAGATTTGCGATTTTTTTGCCATTGCCATCAAAAACGCCCTTGAACGACCATATATTATCTCCTATTGGTATCCAGTTAGCATAACCAGAAAGGTCTATATCTTCGACAAGTTGATAATGTTCGTTTGCGTAAATTTGATTGGTAGTTTCGGAATTAACCAAGCTTGCCAATTTTGCAAGCTGTGCGGCATTGGTTATAAGGTAAGGATTTTTCGGCGTGCCATCGCCGCCTGCAAAGAAATTATAAGGAGCACTGACTGCAAGAGTCAATTCATTGCTTTCAAGCCATAGTTCTCCGTTTTTATAAAGCCTTAGAGTAAACTTGTAAACGCCATCTATACCCGAAGCTTCATTTTCTGTTCCAGGAATTGCCGCTTTGAATTCTATGCTTTCTACAACTGGATTAATACCATTACTAAACATGGAATTGATTATTTCCACTGCGCTACTTTCCGCCTCTATTTTATTTGAAGCTTTTATTTTCAACGCAACATTATTTTTTACTGTAGGGCCTAAGCTGTAACCCCAATAATCGCCAGCAATGCTACTTGCAGTTGATAGAGCATTTACTGTTGTTAGGGAATAACAATTGTTAATACCTCCACCAGGAGCACCGCCAACGTTGCCAGCAATACCGCCTGTGCTACCATTCCTACTATTGCTTGTTACCGTACCAATGACATAACTGTTCTCTACAAGACCATTGTCGCTTACAGAGCCTGCTATGCCACCAGTACTGCCACCCGAAGATACTTTGTTTATTACCGTGCCAATAAAATAGCCGTTTTTTATGACAGAACCGCTTGCTACACTGCCAGCAATGCCGCCTACACTGTTGCCGCCGTACTGGCCAATTCCAGTATTATCGCCGCTTATTTTGCCTGTGACATAGCTATTTTCAATGCTGCTATTATTTGATGCCGAACCAACAATGCCGCCTACGCGGCTTGATGCAGTACTAATGATATTAATCTTTACATTTTCAACGCCAAGGTTTCGGACCGTGGCACCATTTATACCGCCAAAAAGACCCGAGCTAAAAATATTTGATTTAATTCTTAAATTTGAAATCTTCTTTCCATCACCATCAAAAACGCCCCTAAAAACATTACCGCCATTCCCTATCGGCACCCAATCATAACCGGAAAGATCTATATCTGCCGCAAGCACATAATGCTTGTCTGCGTAAGCATTACGAATATCAACATCGGAATGATTGACAAACTCCGCCAACTTCGCAAGCTGCTCTGCCGTTTCAATTATATAAGGAATTCCCTCTACACCATCACCACCAGCAAAATGCGGCTCCGCCGCTGCCGGAACCAAAAAGGCAAGCAGCAACGCCGCCAGGAAAGCGGCGAAGCGGGGTGGAGTCGAGTCGCTATCGACTCGCATTCCTGCTTCTAAGTGCCTCGCACTCAGCCTCGGTTAAAAATCTAACGCCCATAGCCTCTACCTTTGGACGAATCTCGTCAAGGTGTTTATTCCACCCTCTTATCCCGCCGTGTTCCTCCAAAATTTCTTGGCGAATACGATAGACTTCTTCTATGGGGTCTTCTTCATAAAGGTTATTCATTTATTGTTTCCTCCAACTTCATACGCCGCATAAAAGTATCAGGTTCCAACAGGCTTGCTTGTGTTTGCCGAAACAAATTGCTGATATCAGTGCTTGGCTTTGCAGTAACAAGGCTAGGTATGGTGGTTTCTATGTAAACGCTTTTTTTTCCCATAAGTGTAAATATAGAAAACGCTGATTTAGTCGCTGAGGAGTAGGGAGTAGCGAGGGGGGATAGGGAATAGACAATTTTTCATAAGAGCTTGAAGGACAAGCTTATTTTACTATATTTATAGTTAACCTGAACATAGGAGGTTCAATCATGAAAAAGGGCACGCTGCTGTTAGCAGCATTCGTTACACTCTTCCTCGTTGCCTGTGGTGGCGGCGGAGCCGGCACACCAGAAGCAGTTGCTGAAAAATATCTCAAGGCAAGCCTCAATTCCGATTACGGGACAATGAAAAAATTGGCCACGGAAAAGCAAAAGGCGGAAATAGAGAAGCGAGAAAATGAAGAGAAGGGAAAATCAAAAGACATCCCGCCAGAAAAAAAAGAAATGGTAGCAAAAATGAAAGCCATGACTCCAAAAGCTGAAGAAGCAAAAATCAGCGAAGACGGAAATTCCGCCAATGTTAGAGTTCCTCTATTCGACAAAAAAGGAGAGCCAGCTAATATGACATTTAGATACAGAGTAGTAAAAGAAAATGGTAAATGGAAAGTAGATGGTGAAAGCAAGTAAAATAGCCGCACTCACGGCTTTGCTTTTTTTACTTTTATTTTTTATCATTCAAAAATCACCAAGGCTACGCTTCACAGAAGAAACCGAAACCCTAAGCGAGGCAGAATATTCTCTGCTTCGTGAGGGTGATTTTGTGTTTCGCCTTGGCTATGGGATAGTCAGCTTTATTTTAGAATCGCAAACCGGCGCAAGCGGCGTTTCGCATATTGGCATTCTTGTGAAAGACACGGCTGGTTTCGATGTTATACATTCAATTTCCGGCTCAATGGCAGAGATAGACGGAGTACAAAAAAATACCTTAGACCGATTTTTATACGAAGCAAGGCCAAGCAGCTTTGTGGCAACCCGCTTAAAAAATTCAGATGGAGAGGCAATAGCAAAAGAAGCTCGCCGCTTGCTGGCAAAACGCGTTCCCTTCGACCTCTCATTTAATATTAAAGACACAAACAAGCTTTTTTGTTCTTCATTGGCGAATTTGATTTTAAAAAACACCCATAACCTAACTGTTTACAGCGAAGATGCAAAAGAATTCCCATTCAACGTTTTTTTCGATACCACAAAGTTTGAAATCGTTATGGATAAGCGTTAGCCCTCTACTAACGCTCCAACATTCATTAATGCTGCTTCGATTTTTTCCGGTGTTTTTGTCCCTGCCTGCGCAAAATTCGGCCTGCCGCCGCCTTTGCCGCCAGCTAATTCGGCAAGCTTCTTAACAATATCGCCGGCCTTAAAGCCTTTTTTCACAAGTTCTGCGTGAACAATCACCGCTATTGAGCCTGAATCGCTTTGAATATTGGCAATCACCGCTATGCCTTGCGAGGGCATTGTTTTTTGCGCGCCTTCCAGCAAAGCGGAAAAGTCGCCGGATTCCATATTAAGTTTGGAAACCCAAACTGGAATGTCTTTGGCTTGCTGCGGATTTTTAAATAAATCTGCGCTTTGGCTCTCTGCGATTTTTGCTCGCAAATCTGCCGCTAATTTTTCGCTTGCTTTTAATTGCTCTGCCAGCAAAGAAACACGCTCTAAAATGCTCTCTGTTTTTGCTCTAAAATGTTCTCTTAGCGAAGAAACAATTGCAGATTCTTGCCTAAAGCTATCCAAGGCATTAAATGCCGTTGTTGCTTCAATTCTGCGGACTCCCGCACTTACGCTACTTTCGCTTAAAATACGGAACACGCCGATTTCACCGGTGTTTTGAACATGCAAACCACCGCAAAGCTCTTTGGAGAAATCCTCAATAGAAACAACGCGAACATCTGCGCCGTATTTTTCGCCAAAGAGCGCCATCGCTCCGCTTTCTTTTGCTTGCTCCATGCTCATAAGAGCGGTTGATATGGGCAAGCACATTTGAATTTTCTCATTTACCAAATTTTCTGCTTCTTTAACTTGCTCGGCAGTTAATGCGGAAAAAGCGGTAAAATCAAAACGCAAGTTTTCAGGAGCAACTCTTGAGCCTTGCTGAGACACATGCTCGCCTACCACCTTGCGCAAAGCAGCCTGGAGCAAATGCGTTGCTGTGTGGTTTTTGCTTGTTGCAATTCGCTCTGCTAAATTCACGCTTGCGGTAAATTCTTGCGACATATTTTTTTCATTTGCTTCACCGCTCTTTAATTTTGCGCGATGAATCCATATATCGTTTATTTTCAACGTATCAAAAATCTGAAATTCGACATTTGAATTTTTAAGCGTTCCTTTTTCGCCTACTTCACCGCCCATTTCCGGGTAAAACGGAGTGCTATCCAAAACAATTGAGAGCGAGCCTTTGTCTTCTTTATAACGCAGAATTTTTACCTGAGCTGTATGTTTTTCATAACCTAAAAATTCCGTTGAACCTTCTGCGAAAGTTGTCCAGCCTTCAGAGCCAATAGCCGAAAGTCCCGTTTTTTGCGCAGCCCTGGCACGTTCCTTTTGTTTTTCCATTTCCATTTCAAAACCGGCTTCGTCTATTTGCAATCCTTTTTCTTCTGCCAAAATGCGCGTTAAATCTGGGGGAAAACCATAGGTGTCATATAAAACGAATACCTGTTCGCCGGGGATTTTTGCCCCAGCGTCACCCGCAATTTTTTCAAATCGTTCTAAACCTGCGTCTAATGTTTTGATAAACCGTTCTTCTTCGGAGCGAATTACCTCTGCTACGAAATCTGCGCGTTCGTGGATTTCGGGAAATGCTTCGCCCATTGTTTGTGCGAGGCTTGGTATAAGGCGGCAAATAAAGGGTTCTTTTTGGTTCAGCACTCTTGCATAGCGGCTGGCGCGGCGGAGAATTCTGCGGAGCACGTAGCCGCGGCCTTCGTTGCTTGGCAAGGCACCGTCTGCGATTGCAAAACTGAGTGCTCGCAAGTGGTCAGCGATAACTCGATGCGGCATTCCGGTTGTGTCTGCGTTGTAAGGAATGCCGGAGAGTTCAGCGATTTTATTGATTATGGGTGAAAACACATCGGTATCGTAGTTGGAGTTTTTATTTTGCAAAATTGCGCATACACGCTCAAAGCCCATGCCTGTATCTACATTTTTATTTTTGAGCGGAATTAGCTCGCCGCTTTGAATGCGCTCGAACTGCATAAAAACATTATTCCAAATTTCTATGTATCTATCGTTTGCACCGTTAACGCCAAGCACTGGGTCTGCGTATGTTGCTTCTTGCGTAGCAAGCTCGCCTTTGTCGTAATGAATTTCGGAGCAGGGGCCGCAGGGGCCTGTATCGCCCATTTCCCAAAAATTTGATTTTTCATCGAAACGCATTATGCGGTTATCGGGCAAGCCGCTCACATTTTTCCAAATTTGCCATGCTTCGTCGTCGTCTTGGTAAACGGTTACAAATAATCTTTCTTTTGGGAGTTTCCATACTTCGGTTAAAAGTTCCCAAGCCCATTCAATCGCTTCTTTTTTGTAATAGTCGCCAAAACTCCAATTGCCGAGCATTTCAAAAAAAGTATGGTGGTAGGTATCGCGGCCTACTTCGTCTAAGTCGTTGTGCTTGCCTGAAACTCGAATACACTTTTGCGAATTTGCCACTCGTTTGTAGTTGTTCGGATTATCGCCCAAAAAACAGGCTTTGAACTGGTTCATGCCGGCATTTATAAACATAAGCGTTGGGTCGTCTTGCGGAACAACAGGCGAGGAGCGAACAAAGAGATGCTCTTTGCTTTCAAAAAATTTTATAAAAGAGTTACGGATTTCCGTAGCGGTTTTGGGTATGTTAATAGACATGGGGGTAAGGTAGAAAATCCTAGGTATCAAAAATAAAAGCTAGCAAAAGCTTATTCCCATTCAATAGTTGCTGGTGGTTTGTGAGTAATGTCGTAGAGCAGGGCTCCCAAACCAGCTTCTTTTAATTTTGGCCATAGCGAATTTTTCAGCAAGTTTTGGTCTATTTTCGCGAAACTCGCTGTCATTGCTTCTGTGCTATTCACAGGGCGAATAACAATGCATGGCTTGCCAGCAATTTTAAGCGGCAGCAGCACAACAGGCATTTGCCATATTTTACTATATAAATTATTTTCAAGCAGGAACTTCAAACATATATCGTCAAAAACTCTTAGCATATCCAAAGATTCTTTTGTGCAATACTGCTCTGTGATTTCAAAAGGAGAATCTGCGACTTTCTCAACCAACCATGCAGAGCGGTTTATATCCTTAAAGCGATCTATCAAATCGATGCTGTGCTTTTCTAAAATTTCCCAAGAAAACTCGCTTTCTATTAACAACGCTTTTGCATAAGTTCTTAAATCATTCTGGAAACCTACGCTTTTAACAGGTAAAAGCTGTGCTTTAATTGAAAGTTCGTTTAATGCTTTTTTTAATTCAGGAATATCGTCGAGTGTTTTGCCGGTTGCTTTTCCATTGCTGCACAAAAGTCGCACGCCAAGCCCTGGCCCCGGGAATGGATGCCGCCATATAAGCTCTTTTGGTATTTCAAGCTCTTCGCCAAGTATTCGCACTTCGTCTTTATACAAATCTGCCAAAGGCTCCAAAAGCAAACCTCTTTCTTGCAAATCCAAAACGCCTTGCACTCGGTTGTGGTGGGTTTTAATAAAATCTGAATTTTTTGTATTGCCGCTTTCCACGGTGTCTGGGTAGATGGTACCCTGAGCGATCATCCATTCGTCTTCAGCCAAAGACAGCCGCAGCATTTCGCGGTCTTTTACTCTGAGGAATGTATCGCCAATAATTTTTCGCTTTTCTTCCGGCTCTGCAACTCCACTCAAAGCATCAATAAAATCTTCGCTCGCATCGCACAACTGTAAGTTTTCCATTCCTTCTTTTTGCAAAAAATCAAAAACGTAATCGCTTTCGTTTAAACGCATCATTCCGTTATCTATGTGTAAGCCCAAAACTCTTTCGCAGCCGAGAACTTTATTCAAAAGGACAAAAGTAACGGTGGAATCTACTCCGCCGGAAACCAGCAAGAACACTTTTTTATTCCCAACGCTTTCAATTATTTTTTCGCTGAGCTGCGGCAAATGGCTTTTAACGCTCCAGCTTTTTTCACATTCGCATATATTCAGAGCGAAATTTTCCAAAAGCGCGTTATCGTGGAGCTGGTGCCCGTGGCAAATTTCAAGCGTAGGAACATCTATATCCAAAGCGGCTTTGCCGCCGCTGAAAATAACGCCTTTAACGTAGCTCAAAGTTTCAACAGGCGTGCACGACGAAAAAACTTGGGTAAAAACCCCAATTCTTCTAATTCGGTTTGCTATTAAATGAGCATATGGTCCGCCGAAATCCAAAACGGCAATGGTATCTAAGGGTTCAGGGTTCATTATGGGAATAATGTAGAAAATTTATGCACCAACCCTATAAGCATTAATTTGCCGCTCAATAATCCCTTCCCACGAAAAATTTTCCCTTACATGCTCCTTTGCTCCAAGCACGAGGGTTTTCTGCAAAGCCTCGTTTTCCGCAAGTTCCTTTATTGCGCTCGCCAGTGCCTCCGGACTTTTTTCCGGAACAAGCAAACCGGTTTTTCTGTCTATAACAACATCGGAAATGCCGCCTACATTGCTCGCTATTAAAGGCAACCCGTATTCTACGGCTTCTATTAAAACAACCCCTAAGCCTTCGGTATCGCCTTTTGAGTCTATAATGGCCGGCAAAACAAAGCAATCTGCGTTTTGGTATTCCTTTGCTAAATCTTCTCTGGGTATTTTGTCTAAAAATAAAACTTTTGGTGCTTCTCGTGCTGCTTGTTCTTTTAATTTTTCCGTTAAATCTCCTGTGCCAGCTATGCGAATTTGAAACTTTTCGCTATCTAATAAAGCAGCAGCTTTTATTAGGTATTCAATGCCCTTGCGTTCGATATGGCGACCTACAAATAAGAGGCGGAATAATGGGGAGTGGGGAGTGGGGAGTGGGGAGTGGGTGTCTGAAAATGTGGTGCCGTAGGGAGAGATTTCGACTTTGCAGGGGTGGATTTCGTTGATTTTTTTTGCGGTGAAAGTGCTGTTTGCAAAAATTAAGCTTGCGTGTTTTATGAAAAATTTTAAGAATGGTTGTAGCCATTTTTTTTTGCGGGCTAATAGAAGTTCTGCGCCATGGAAATTTAAGACTATCGGGACTTTGTAAAATATTTTTGCAAAAAAAGCCATGAAACCGTGAGGAAAGGGCCAGTGTGCGTGGATTATTTGCGGTTTGAATTTGCGGCAAATTCTGAGCGTTAAAAGCGAGCCGGAAATTATGTAGGGAATAGCTAGCAGTTGAAGCAAGGGATTACGAGCAATTTTAGATGGCGCACCCTCATCGTGAGTTAAAATTTCATAAGCAGATGGCGCATATCTGAATCTATGCACTTTCACGCCGTCTATATCCATGCTTTTGCAAGCCTTGTGTGAAGGAGCTATAATCTCAATATCACAACCGTTTTTTTTTAAATGCTCAACCGAAACCCTAAGCCAAGGGACTTCCTGATCTTTATCAAAGCGAGGATAAACAGAAGTGATAACTAAAATTTTCAACTCTCAGCTCTCAATTAAAAACTTAGGTTTCATTATTAGATACAAAAAATTCCTTAGGTGGGTATTCTGCATAGTTAATGCCGTCCCATTTTAGCATATTGAAACCTGTTTTGCTTAAAATGCATTCGCAAAAGCGAGTCCAGGCAATATTATTATCCGAAGAATTTGAATGCGTGAAAACAAGGGCCAAGCCTCTATCGTTATCTAAAAAACCGCATATATCGTCGTAGCGTTTTTGGCTTAGAAGCTTGAAAAAAGCATCCCAGAATTTTAAGCGATCGTTTTTTTTCTGCAACTCGCTTTGGACAACATCGAAAATCATTTCAACATAAAGAAACTGACAATCCTCAAGAACGGAAATCACGAGCTCATCGTGTATGCGCATGGAGAAAAACTCCCAGTCGTACACAAATACCCATTTTTTATGCTTGCTTAAAGCAGACTTTAGTTCTTCGGGCAGCATATTACCAACCACTAATTAATCCAAGGTTGCGGAATGTCTTGCATAGAGTCTTCCCAAAATTTTGCCAGACAGTTCTGTAAAAAATCTTTTGAAAAAAGCAAGCCATCGTTATCTGTGCCGCGCACTATTATTTCTTCTATAAAACGTTCGGGTACCATTCCTGTTCTGTATGAACGAAGCAGAAGCCTGTAAGCCTCGGCATCGAAGGCGTTTCTTTCGCTTTCGTTAAGATATGGCATGTAGGTATTTCGCTGAGGCGGCCAGTTTTCTATTAGCCAGCTCACAACCCTATCGGATTTTTTTTTGTCTAAAAAGCTAAGTTCATCTTTCAAATTTTTCCAGGGGACAGAGCCTATGGGGCTAGGTCTCTTTTTTTGACTCTCAGTTTCTATAAAACTCATCGCCACGTTATAAGCGTTTTTCAAAGGTTGTATATTTCTGTTCATGTTAATGAATATAGAATTCTAAATTTCCATCTATGGCAAAAATAATGAACAATGGTGTTTGTTTCCCCAAGGGCTTTTTGGCGGCGGGGGTGAAGGCTGGTATAAAGGCAAGCGGTAATTTGGACTTGGCATTGCTATATACCAAGGAAAAGGCGCGTTGTTTTGCGACTTTCACCAAAAATCAGGTTCAAGCGGCCCCGGTTTTATACGATAAGGCGGTGCTTGCCAAAACAAAATTTGTGAATGCCATTATTGTAAATAGCGGAAACGCCAATGCTTGCACTGGTAAGCCGGGCGATGAAGATGCAGCACGTATGGCTCAATATATAGAGAAGGAATTAGGTCTTGGCAAACTCTCGGTTCTTGTTGGTTCAACTGGAGTAATTGGGCGCAAGCTTCCTATTGAGAAAATAAAGGCGGCAATCCCTGCTTTGGTTAAGGATTTAAGCGGTAAAAATTCCAAAGTTTTCGCAAAAGCAATCTGTACCACCGATACGGTTATTAAAACAGGCTCCATTGCTTTAAAAACCGCCAAAGGCGAAGTTCGCTTTGGCGGGGCATGCAAAGGCTCTGGAATGATACATCCGAATATGGCAACCATGCTTGCTTATATAACAACAGATCTTGAGCTGCCGGCAAATTTTTCCGCAGATTTCAAAGCATTGATAGATGAATCTTTCAACGCTATAACTGTGGACGGCGATACAAGTACCAACGATACCTGTATTTTACTGGCCAACGGTGCAAGCGGAATTTCCCTTAGCGATTTGAGCAAAGCCGAGCAAGCAAAAGTTCGCAATGTTCTTTTTGAATTAATGAAAAACCTCGCTTTGCAAATAGTCAAAGACGGCGAGGGCGCAACCAAAAAAGTAGAAATAGAGGTATGCGGCGCAAAGAGTAAAATCGAAGCCATGCGCATTGCAAAGTCCATAGCTACGAGCAACTTGGTTAAGTGCGCTTTATTTGGCGAAGATCCAAACTGGGGGCGTATAGTTAGCAGCGCAGGCGCAAGCGGGGTGGCATTTCAGCCGGCAAAACTTTCATTGCATTTCGAAGACATACAAGTTATGGAAAAAGGAATGCCAATGGGAATTTCTGCAAATGCATTAAGAAAAATTTTCAAAAAGAAAGACTATAAAATATCTTTGAATTTACACGCAGGCAAATCAAGAGCCTCCGTATTCACCTGCGACCTCAGTTACGACTATGTTAAAATCAACGCCGAATATACAACATAAAATCCTGGTCATCCTAATAATCGGGGCTCAAATAACATTTGCTGCGTTGCCTGTGTACAAAATAAAGGTGATTGATTCAATTCCGCATTCGGAAACTCGCTTTACGCAGGGGCTTTTTTGGGATGGCGATGAATTGTGGGAATCTACGGGATTGGAGGGAAAATCTAAAATTTACAGAATGAATAAAAAAGGCGAAACTTTTGATTCTTTGGCAATGCCGGGCTTTCATTTTGGGGAAGGCATAGCGAAAATAGGGAATAAGATGCTGTGGCTTACTTGGCGTTCAAATATAGGTTTTGTTTTGTCGCAAAAACCTTTGCGAATTCTTGGCACTTTCCCAATTGCAGGCGAGGGTTGGGGTTTGAGCGTGTGGCAAGGCAACTGGATTATGAGCAATGGAAGTTCCACGCTTTCTGTGCTTTCATTTAGAGATATGAAGGTGATTAAAACCATAGATGTTAAAGCAGGAGGCGTGCCAGTTTCGCGTTTGAATGAGTTGGAGGTTGTGGGTGACACCCTTTATGCAAATGTTTGGCATAGCGATTCAATAGCGGTTATATCCTTGCCAAGCGGCAATGTGGTGAAGTGGCTTGATTTTTCGGAAAGGGCAAAAAATATAAGAAAAAAGCATCCAAATGCAGAAGTTTTAAACGGAACCGCTTTTGATGGCAAAAATTTGTGGATTACGGGGAAAAACTGGCCATGGATTTATAGAGTAAGTTACTATATTACCCCTAATGCTCGGTAATATTTTAAGCACCCAGTGAAGTCCGCATAGAGGTTGAAAAAGTTTACCGGACAACAGTAGTATTTACTATATTGCATACTATGGGAAAAAAACTATTGGGGCTGTCTGCTCGATCAGCTCGCAAACTGCCTTCCGGTGTTCAAACTTTTAGCCAAGTTCGGCTTGACTATGATGTTTATGTGGATAAAACCCTGCACATTTACAATATGGCAAGCAATTACAAGGTTGCTTTCTTGAGCCGCCCTCGCCGATTCGGCAAAAGCTTAACCTGCTCAACTTTGGAATCGCTTTTTGCTAATGAAAAAAAATTATTCAAAGGATTGGCGATTGAAAAAACCGATTGGAAATGGAAAGAATATCCGATTATTCGTTTGGATACAAGCGCTACGAATTTTACAGCTAAAAATGGCTTGAAAAATCTGAAAAGCTTGATAGATGGACAATTGGAACTTTGCGCAAAGAATTATAATGTTAAATTGAAAAAAAATGACATAAGCAATAAGTTTTCCGACTTAATAATTGCTCTTTATTCAAAAAAGGGTGAAG
>JAITFT010000083.1 GCA_031281155.1 Candidatus Fibrimonadaceae bacterium | reverse complement strand
TTTCGTCCATAAGCAAATAAAAGCAGTTAATAATCAAGTTATATCTGTAAGCGTCGAAATGCTGGTCGCATAAATCATCACCGTAAATGATCTGTTGTATTTTCAAAACATTTTCAAATATTTCGATTTTTTCGGTATAACTCAGCTTGTTTTCTGCATTATGATAATTTGCGTCGGCATACTGTGTCATCACTTTTGCTAGAAACTCATAATACAATAAAATACATTGCTGTTCATATTCGATTTCCTGCTGTCCTTGATATAAATTTAACCGTTCGGCTAATATTTTTCTTGTTGGTTCATTATTCAACAATTGATTTGCGTATTCACTCGCTTTTTCCTTCTCTCCTTTTTCTTGGTAACAATAAATTATCCGCATTGCAGCGCTATGCCGCAGTTTTATATCGGTTGATTCTTCCAATATTTTTTTAGATATATCGATGGATTCGTCTAAATAAGCTGCTGACAGGCTGTTTGCGTGGTACAGACACAAAGACAGCTCGCTGAGTATTCCGTGATTCCCCGGAAATTCAAGGCAGGCTTTTCTTGCAAGTTCAACCATTTCTGCTAATTTCCATTGACGATATAAATTTCTTGTGCCTTTGATATATTCCTTTTGTTTTTCTTTCGCTTTGGTGACGTCAACGCCGAGAAGTTCATCCGTCGTCACTCCGTAAAAATTTGCTATGATAGGAAACAGCGATATATCTGGGTATGCCGCATTTGTTTCCCATTTGCTTACCGCCTGAAAAGATACTCCGAGATATTCCGCAAGCTGTTCCTGCGTCAAGTCGCGTTTTTTCCTTAGATTTTTCATTTTTTCGCCAAAATTAAATTTCATAAACCATACACCTCTGTTTAACTAACGTTTTAATTTTTATTTATGACCGGTCTATTTATATTTTAACTTATTATATCATATAAGTCCATATATTCATAGTTGAATAATTTTCAACCATTATTAGAGTTATACATCAAATTAACGTTGGCTGCTATCAGCAATATTCCTGTTTTTTTGCCAGCAAAGAAGAGTAAAAAATAAGTCGCAAAAAAAAGTAAAAAAAGACACCTCAAATCGGGAAAAGTGTGATATAATAAATTGAGAAAAAAGAATTAATTCACAGAAACCCGAAAAGAGGAGGTCTTAGCGATGAAAAAAGAGAATGTAACACGCAAGCAAAAACGAGAAGAAAAAGATAATTTTAAAGCAATGCATGAACTGATCAGAATCCTGCAAAAATATTTTCCCGGATTAGTGGCACTTCTGAAAGAGGTGCAGGACCCACGAAATCAGAGTTATATAACGTATGAGAACCAAGTGATATTGCTGACTCGTATATTGGGAACAGTGTTTCGGATAACGAGTATGCGCAAACTGACGGAGGAATTCACGGAGACAATCGTAGTAAACAACATCGGCATCCTGAGCGGAATAGCGGAGTTAGCGGAATTGCCGCATTACGACACGATCAATAACTATTTAGCGCGACTCGAACAAACGGAATTGGAGAAAATAATCCAGAAGTTGGTGTACCGCTTGCTCCGAATGCGAACGTTTGAAGACAGCCGAATCCGCAATAAATACTGGCAGATTGTGATAGATGGTACAAATACATTTTGGTCAAACGAACGTCATTGTCCGCACTGTCTGACCAAAGAGCACAAAAACGAAGACGGCAGTATAAAATATATAGGTTATTACCATAATGCTTTAGAGACAAAATTAGTACTGAATGGAGTCATCGTGGTAAGCATAGGTACAGAATTCATCGAAAACGAGAAACCGGACGTGACCACGCAAGACTGCGAACAGAACGCATTTTACAGGTTGGCAAACAAGTTGAAAAAAGCTTTTCCGCAGTTGCCGGTCTGCCTCGGCTTAGACAGTTTATACGCCGCCGCGCCGGTGTTTGACTTGTGCGAGCAGTTCGGGTGGAAATATATCATTCGATTCAAAGATGGCAGTATTCCTACCGTTGCTAAGGATTTCCATGCGCTGAAATTCATGGAAGCAGACCAAACTTTCACACTCATCGAAAGAGCACCCGACAAAGACCCCTCCAAAGACATATCGAAAACTTACAGATATGTTAACCATATTGAATATCAGAGTCACTTTCTAAACCTCGCTGAGTTGACCATACAAGATGAAAAATACCCCTTTGTCTTCATCACTAATCTGTCTGTCTCTAAAAAAAATTGTGCCCAACTCATTGAAGACGGCAGAAGACGGTGGAAAATTGAGAATCAAGGATTTAATTCACAGAAAAATCACGGCTGCGAACTGGAGCATCTCTTCTCGCACAACTATAATGCTATGAAAAACCACTATCTACTCATTCAGATCGGACACATGATTGCTCAGTTTTTTCAACACATACTTACTATTTGGAAAAATATCAATTCCCCGGACTACTCCATTTTTGAAATACTGAAAAGAGATTTTTTCAACGCCTTGCTTTCTTTTCAGATTTTAGATGATATCAAATCGCTTAACAAAAGATTTCGCTTCAAGTAAAGTATACCACAGAAAGGGGGAATGTGCAACTACTTTTTTTACTTTTTTTTTGTTTTTTTCCTTGGCAACCTTTTTTGGATGCTATGTCTTTCTTTTTCTCTCCCTTTTTCTTCTAACCAGGTTTTTTCTACTCATTCATTTTTTCATCACCTCTTCGTTTTCTTTTTACTTCGTTTTTCTTTTTACTAATATTTACTCTTCTTTGCTAGCCATGTTTTTTCCCTCTTGAAGTTTTCTCTGAATTGTGTTATAATGTCATTGATGAGCTCG
>JAITFT010000122.1 GCA_031281155.1 Candidatus Fibrimonadaceae bacterium | reverse complement strand
ATACATACCCCCCCCTCATTTTGCTTACAGTTGTTGACGGATTTTAGCGTTTTTTTTGGAATTGGAATGTGTTTTGGCCTCGTAGTATGTTCGCTCATCAAGGGAAAAGGTAGAAATTTCCACCCTTTTGTCTGAATCAGAATGACCCGCGCTTCGCACGGTTCGCCAGCGTATTGCAAAGCGTATGGGCGTGGCCAGAATTTTGAGAATTTACAGAATTGAAACTTTTGTTGAAGACGAGCTTGTATTCCAGGCTTATGCTCCCGAAGTTTATTAAAAGCCCGATCGGGAAATTGTATGCCGTCGGCGAGTCCCAACCTCCATGTTCCTGTAATATACAATCTGCTCCTTTTCTCTTTCAAAATCCAAGCCCGCCAGCTTCAGCTCAATGGCAAGGCTCCTTTGGTATATCACCTCTTGAAACCCGTTCCCAAGCATGCTATGAACCCTCATGGCACAGCCAATTACCTTATATATAATATGGTCCTCCAGTTTTTGTTTTTACTAAGTTAGACATGGCGGCTAGCTAGCGTTGCCGCCCAAGGACCCCCTCATTTTATTCGGCACGTCCTGTGCCTCACCCTTCGGGCCAGCCTGCGGCTGTTCGCCTAATGGCACATCCTGTGCCCGGCGTGCTAACAACTGTTGACGGATTTGGTGATTTTTTTGAGAATTACTGTTGGACCGGCGGTTGCTTCTAAGCAATCAAGTGGAAAACTTGATTATCACAATTCGTGGCGAACGGGTTCTTTTGGACAGCGATGTGGCTGCTCTTTACGGAGTGGAAAGGAACAGCCGAAATTGGCAGATGTTTTATATGCTAAAGCTCAAATGCATAAATGTAAATTCAAATTTCTATATTCCATGCCGTTGGGGAATATTATTTTCTGCATTTCACGTCGCCCTAATACAAAACCCTAAAATTTGGAGATTGCATTATGGGGCAAGTAGTAAATAAAATAGAATCCCGAATTTTTACAATTCGTGGCTTGCAGGTTATGCTTGATAGAGACCTTGCTGAGTTATATGGGGTAGAAACTAGAGTTTTAAAACAGGCAGTGAATAGAAACATTATTCGTTTTCCTGCTCATTTTATGTTTGAACTTTCTGAAAATGAAATTGAAAGCATGGTATCACAGTTTGTGATACCATCTAAAAGCTACTTTGGCGGTTCAAAACCCTACGCTTTTACAGAACAAGGCGTTGCTGGAGGCAAAGGCATTCGATTTGAGCCATGACCGGTTTTTGATTGTGGATGGCAAGGATATTTACCACTTGGGTGCAAGTTTGAAGGATTTGGGTAAGAGGTGGTTTGCTTTTTCGAAGATGGGTAGGGAGGGATTGGCGGTGTTGGAGAGGGTGAAATTTTAAGACTGAAGTTAGAAATGATTAATCACAAAAACAATTAAGCTTGACTCCCCGTAACTCCTTGTTTTCAGCGCTTCGCTTGCCCATGCTGGCATATTTCTGGTTTGGGTTTCGAATACGGCGTAGCCGCCCTTGTTCAGCTTTGGCAGGAAAATTCGCAGGTCTGGGTACTCTTCGTTGAAGGGAGGGTCTGCGAAGATTAGGTCGTATTTTTCCGGGGATTGCAGTGTTTGGGCGGCGAAGCGCAAAACGTCGTTTCTTTGGCAGATTATTTTTTCACTGATTTTCCATTTCTCTGCTGTTTCTTTTATTGCTTGTAAAAGTTTGCTGGAAATATCAACCATGGTGGCAGAGCTTGCGCCTCTAGATATGGCTTCAAAGCCTATGGAGCCAGTTCCAGCATATAAGTCCAAGACTTTGAAGCCTTGAACGGAGCCTATTATGTTGAAGAGTGCTTCTCTTGTTTTGGAAGATGTTGGGCGAATGCCCCTTTCTTTTATGGGTAGCAGAGCTCGCCCTCGCAAATCGCCTGTTATAATTCGCATAACGGAGAACGAGGGACTCGAACCCCCAAGCCTGACGGCGGCGGTTTTCAAGACCGCTGACTTACCAATTAGCCTAGTTCTCCTAGCGAAGGAGAATATACAAAATTACCGTACAGTGCTCATTCTAGTTTGCTGAATTAACTTGCCGTTATTTCCTTCTACTTTCCAGAATACAACCGAAGATCTTAATCCAGTATCTATTGCTCCCGCAGTTCCACTAAGCTGCATGGTTTTTAATAAGTTTCCGCGGCTATCGTAAATTTTAAGCCTTGCAGAATTTATATCACCAAGATTATAATGGAATATGCCGCGATTGTTCATATCAAATGCTCTCGCACTTGGAGTTGCAACGTTGTAAATGTTGGTAATATCGGTGCTGCTGCTGCTCTGCACAACTGAAGACGATGAAACTTCGTTGTTGCTATCGCCACCACTGCTGGAACTTGGAATAATTGTAACTGTTACGCTGCTTGAGCTTGGCGTTACCGAACTGCTGCTTGGGATATTGCTACTAGAGCTTGGTGCTACCGAACTGCTGCTTGGTGTTGCCGAGCTACTGCTTGGTGTTGCCGAGCTGCTGCTTGGCGTTGCCGAACTACTGGATAAAGAGCCAGAGTCGCCATACCAAGTTCTAGACAGGGGTTTGGTAAACTCTATGGGAACTGTAGTGCGTTGTGAGCCACGCGGATCGCTCGAAGCGCCGCTACCTGCGGCATACCAAATACCGCTGCTCTGCGTTAAGGAACCGAAAGCATCGCCGAGAGCCTGTGCTGTGCCGGAGATAGTGCCACCGCTGATTACAGCTGCACCGCCAACCTGCGCAGTTCCTCTTACTGTGCCGCCTGTGAGAAGCGCAGAGCCGTGAACTCTGGCGTTTTCTTGAACTGTTGCGCCCCAAATGGTTGCGCCATTGGAAACAACTGCATCGCCTTCAACCGTGCCGCTTCTAACCGAAGCGTAATCCCGAATTATGGCATTGCCGCGAACAGTGCCGCCTCTTATAACTGCTCGGCCCTCAATGCGAGCGTTGCCCGATACATTGCCGCCGTAAATTCTCGCATTCGGCGCAACGAAAACGCTCGCAGGAACCGTTACGGTGCTGGCAACGGAGCCGCCGCCGTTGCTATGGATACGCCAGGTGATATTAGATGGCGGAGCCTGGAAGCCTTCGGGCTTTGCACCGTTAATTTCAACCATGTAAGGAAAGCGGTATGTAGTATAGTGGTATTGATCCCATTTCAATTTGTGATTAGCTGTGGGAGCAGCGGTTACAACTAAATACAGTTGGGTTTCTCCGCTCTGCAAGGTTATGGACACATCGGGGCCTGCTCCTCTGTTGGTGCCAGATGTGTCGGTGCGCATAAGCTGGCTATACCGTGCGGTCACCGTATTCGCTGTTGCCGCAGCATCTCCCGCAACAGCGACTAGACCGTAGCGCCAAGCGGAACCTGGGTTGTTGTGAACGTTAGAAGCAGACGGCTCAAGATCAAAACCCGATTGCTGGGAGTAGTTTGGCCGATTGTTGGCTGTTTGCACATCGCCACGGAAACGCACAGTTACAGTGCCGCCATTCCAATTGCCGCCGGCTTCAGGATAAAGGCGGATTATGTTAAAGGCAAGCCGTTGCGGAGCATAAGCGTGAGGCGACACATAGCGGTTATTCGTTGCAGCAAAATCATTGATTCCAAGAGCTTCCAAATAGGTATATCTTTGGTACCTTTCCGATTCACTTATGTTGGTAGCATTGTAATTGCTGCGGAAAGTCGCTCTGCGAGGGCCGTAGTCATAAATAACGCTCCTCATGGCGAAGTTCCCGAACAAGTCTCCTATAGAAGCCCAGTTCGGATAAACAGTGGGATTGCCGCGCTGAATCCACTCGAAAGGATCTGCCTGGCGACGATCGTTACTGCCAGGGCCGGGAGACCTAGTCCATATATTGTTTATAACAGCCCACCCGGCAGTTCCGCCGCCATTTGAGTTCCAAATATGTTCTAAAAACGGCCAGTTTTCGTAACGGGAACGTGCATAGCCAGGATGCAAGTGCGCTTGCCGCATAGTCACTCGAGAGGCAGTGAGCCCGCCGCTAGTACCACCGTGTACATGGGAAGTAACCCACTGAGCATGGCTCTCGTGAAACCAGCCGACAAAGTCGCTATCTCTCATTCCGCCAGACATCTGCTGAAGCCCGTGCGCCCATTCATGAGTTAGAGTTGTAGCCGACATACCCTGTGAAATCCACTGGATAGGCCGCTGGACGGTACTCGCACTGGTATTCCACTGACCCGGAAGAAGCCCGCCATAAGCAGTGCCGTTGCCATCGGCCCATGCAGTTTGCCCGGAGGTGTTCTGCGATGTGAGGCGTGATATGGAAACTTCGGACTTGAACCTCGTATTGGCTGTTGGATGAAAAGGGGTGACAAAGTTATATTTGGTGGTGATTGTATCGTACGATCTTTCAAGGGTCTCAAGTGCACTCTGCGCAGCGGCTCGAGTGACATAAGCACCATGGGTGCGGTCTTCGGTGTACCTTATTATGAACCGCTCGGATTCATAAAAATTGGGCCATGGGTAATTGGGATCGGGTGTTCCCCTTACAAAAGGAGTCAGTCCTTGCCGAAGCGTGAATGTTTCGTTCTGCGCAAAAACAATGCTTGCGAGAAGGAGGGCTATTATTGCAAAATGCAATTTTTTCATGTTTTACCTCACTATGGTATTTATTTTGGTTTGTTGAATTGTTTTTCCATCATTCGTTTCAACTCGCCAGAGCAAGACTTGCGGAGTATTGATTCCAATATCAATTGTTCCTGCAGTTCCACTAAGCTGTTTGGTTTTTAGCAGGTTTCCGCGGCTATCGTAAATTTTAAGCTTTGCAGAATTTATATCGCCAAGGTTGTAATAGAGCATACCGCGATTATTCATATCGAAGGCTCTCACTCCCGGAACTGCAACATTGTAAACACTGGTAATATCGGTGCTGCTGCTACTCTGCACAACTGAAGACGATGAAACGCCGCCGCTACTGCTTGAACTTGGCGTTACCGAGCTACTGCTCTGAACAGCTGAAGACGATGAAACGCCGCCGCTGCTACTTGAACTTGGCGTTACCGAGCTGCTGCTCGGTGTTGCGCTACTTGAGCTCGGAGCTACAGAACTGCTGCTTGGCGTTGCACTGCTTGAGCTTGGCGTTACCGAACTGCTGCTCGGCGTGGAGCTACAACCAGCTAGCACCTCGTTCCAAGTTGTGGACCTTGGCTTGGTAACTTCTGTGGGCCGCGACGTGCGGTTGCCGCCGAATTGGTTGTTGTTAATGACGCCAGCATCTACAAGACCATAATATATGCCGCTTGTGGCGGTTACGTTGTATATTTCACCATCGCCGAGTATTTGCGCAGTGCCGGAAAGGTTGAGCGGGTCTCTTATCCACCCTACCCCGCCCACTACAGCATTGCCGGATATTCTTGCGTTGGCGTTGCTGATGCTCGGCGCACCCTCAATGCGGGCATCGCCGGAAACTTGCGCATTATAAATGTTCGCACCGTTGGCAATAACGGCTCTGTCGGATATTGTTCCGTTGACAACTAAAGCATGGTCTCTTACAATGGCATTATCGCGGATTGTTCCGCCACGCACAACCGCACGGCCTTCTATGCGGGCGTTATCACGAACCGTGCCGCCCAAGACTCGCGCGTTTGGCCCTACAAATGCGGTTGCGGAAACGTTTGCCGCATTAGCTACAAAACCGCCGCCGTTGGCGTGCGGCCCACCAGCCGGATTGCTAACCGACTGAAAACCTTCGGGCCTTGCGCCGTTAATTTCCACCATATAGGGGAAGCGGTATATTGTGTAGTAGAATTGATCCCAAGTGATTCTGTGGTGAATGGTTGGAGTTGCTGCTACAACCAGGTATAACTGCGTTTCGCCGCCTTGCATGGTAATAGAAACATCGGGGCTGCAATCGGAAGCTCGCATTAATGGGCTGTAACGTGCCGATACCGTGCCGGTTCTAGCATTGGCATCTCCCGTAACAGCAACAAGCCCGTAACGCCAATCGGAGCCAGGATTATTGGGAAGATGCGTTGCAGCGGGTTCAAGGTTGAGATTTTTTGTGTAATTGGTTATGTTGTTGGCAGTTTGCACATCGCCACGGAAGCGCACGGTAACGTTGCCGCCATTCCAGTTGCCGCCATTCGCAGGATAAAGGCGGATTATATTGTAGCCGTAACGTTGGGGAGCCGTTGCGGAAGGCACTACATAACGGTTGTTTGTGGCGTTGTTTCCATCTAATGCCTCTAAATATGTATATCTGGGACGCTTAAACATTTCATCGGGATTGCCCAAATTTCTATTGAAAAAATCGCGGAAACGGGCGGAGCCACGAGCGGCATACGCAGGATCGGGAAAGACGGAAGCGGTGTTGTTCTGACCGTGGCGGTTAATATCCCAAATAACCGCTTTTTTCGCAAAATCTCCGAATACATCTCCGAATTGCCTTTGATTGAGGCTGTTTCGGTGCATAAGTTCCGTGAAAGGATCGTGATTGGCACCGCTTTGAGCCGATGTCCATAAATCGTTTACGGCCTTGGGACCGAATCTGTGATTGATATATTCAAAAAAGTGCCAGTTGCAGTAGCGGTTGCGCGTGCTGCCATAATAAAGGTGCGCCATGCGCGTGTACATTTCGCCGCAATAATGCACATCGTTTGGATAAACCTGATGGGGCGTTAAGTTAGCGTGAGATTCAAAAAACCATCCTCTAAAGTTGGTACCTTGATTAGTATTCCCTCCGGCCATTCCACCGGCCCTTATCTGAAGCCCGTGCATAAATTCGTGAGCGAGTGCCCATCTATCGCTTACCGCACCGGAGGAGAGCCACATGCCCGGTGCCCCGCCTATCACTCCGCCAAAAGCATGGCCTTCGGAACAAGTGGTGGTGTTGTTGCAGCAAGGTCGCCCGCCGCATGTGCTACTAGGAGCGTTGGTGCAATTTGTACCGTTCCGCAGCACATAAACGCCCATTTTAAACCTTTGATTTGCGGGGGTGCTTGCGGAATATGGAGGCGGGAACCCATCTCTGTGGACAAACACATCGTAAATTCTTTCCAGCTCATTCAACGCTGTTTGTGCTTGTTGCGGGGTAAGGTTGGCGCAATCTCCCGCATTTCTGCTATACCATATAGTAAAGCGGTTTGAATTAACTGAATCTACCCATCTATGGTCTGGGTCTTGATTGGCCCTGGCTACAAACACTTCTGTTTGCGCAAATGCAAAGGCCGCCAATAAAAAAGACAAATAGTAACGACTGGCAATCTTTTCACAGCCTACTCCTAATTTAAAAGCTCTATATTACAATATACATTATATTTTAGTAAAAGGGTAACTTATTTGTAATAAAAAGGTAAAAACGCTGCAGGGGCGTATGCAGCTACCGCATTCCGCACCATAAAAACGCTTTTTTTCGCTCAAAATACGCTTTTCCTAGGCGAAAGCTAAAAGAAGAGTTTTTATGCAATTTTTCATAAAATTTCAAATCTTCCCTGGTTTCTTCCCAATTTATGCCTTTATGAGCAAGCCACAACCTAAAAAGCTCGCCATAGCCTGCTGCCGCCGGCAAATAAAAATGCTTCAAGAGCACTGCCTTTTTCGTATGCGGCTTTGGAGCTTTTACCCATTCAAGCGGGGTAGCCAAAAAAGAAGCAAAATAAGAGTCCAAAATTTTAATGATTTTAGGATAAACTTTTTGAGAAAGTTCTGCTATGCGCACCAAGCTATCCACTGTACCAGCATTTTCTTTTTCGATTTTCGGTAAAATTTGCAAACGAACTTTATTCCTAAAATAACCCATGCTTATATTTGTGGAATCCTCCCGCCATTCAACGCCGTTTTGCCGCGCATATTCCAGCAAATCTTTTTTTGCGAATTGCAGCATTGGGCGAATAACTCCATCTTCCCGGTTAGCCAAAATACCCCTAAGCCCCTTTACCCCCGTGCTTCTCGCTATGCGCAAGAACACCGTTTCAGCTTGGTCGTCTCTATGATGGGCAGTTGCCAAAAAATCCAGCCCAAGTTTATTTTTCAACTCAAAAAGCAAATCGTATCTTGCTGCTCTGGCAATAGCCTCAAAACCGCCTTTGCCGCTACCCTCAAAAATTTTCGGGTCAATAAAAAGCTCATAAAAAGCAATGCCATATTCCTCGCATTTTTTTCTAATTAATTTAGCATCTTCCCCGGAACACTCTCTAACCCCATGATTAACATAAGCTGCATGCACCCTTCCCAAAAGGGGAGACATAAGGTGCAGCATGCACATGCTGTCTAAGCCGCCAGAAATTGCGAGAAGGGTAGAGGGGCTTGGGTTCACAGGAGCTAAGGTAGAAAACAAATTAGAAAAATTTTCTATATTGCCTCCACAATGCTACTTTTCGGTAATTTCACCCCATCCTTTTTCGGGCGTTCCGAGCTTCTACCCAAAGCTCCCTCGCATGGGTGCATTTTACCCCCTACCCCCAGCTTAAATACTATACCCCCCCCCATAGCAAAAGCATCAAAAAATTCACTTTCCCCCTCAACAAGGAGAAAACATCATGAACAGAGTTAAAACTACACTCTTGGCGGCAGGCCTTTCGCTTGCCATGGCATTCACTTTATCTTGCTCCGACGGAGGCGGAGATGGCGGCGGAGGTGGCAGCGGAACTTTCACGGAAGTTTTTGCCATAAAGGAAATAACTAGCGACTCATTCACGTATGTGGAAGAGGAAAGTTACGATTGCCAAAGCGATGGAACTCTGAAAAAACGCGAATATACTGAAAAAGGAACATATTCAATAGCAGGGAATGTTTTGACCCTCAAGTGGGAAGACTGGAGCGATGCTGCGGAGTATAATTTCAACGGAAATTCAAGCGGGCTTATAGGCACTTGGACAAGAAACAAGAATAAGGCTGCTAATTGCAGAGAAGATGAGGATTATGACAGAGTTTGGTGCGATTATCTCTACGACGTCACAAAAGCTGTATTTACGCAGAATAGCATTTCAATAACGGCTGACATTTGCTGGACGGATCAGTTTAAAGACGGAAACGTACGGAGAGGCTGGACAGTAAAAGTCATTGACTGCAATAATTTTGAAGAAAGAAAAGGAAATGAAACTGTAAAAACGAATTTTAAATTCAGCGGCAATTCTGCGAAATTGACTTACACTTACAATGGCAAATCTTGCGAAAGGTCATGGTCTGAGCCTTCTTTGGCCGCTAGACAAAAAGCATGCGCAGATGCTGTTAAGCAGGCCGCAGCTGATGGTGGATACTATGAGGATTACTACGAAGATATTCTTTATTCCAGAGATAAAAATTTTGAAAAATGCCTGACAGACAACAATTTCCCCGAAGACCTTTTCGGTGTCAATCACGAGCACGAAGACGAATTTGACCCATCCCGAGACTCCGAAGGCTCCGTTATGCTGAAGAAAAAAGTGCGGCGTTAATAGCAGGTTTTCTTTTTTCTATATTACCATGTTATGAAAATCTCCATTTTAGGAACAGGTGGCTGGGGGCTTGCTCTTGGCAAAACTCTGTGCGAAAACGGGCACGAGGTTGTTTTGTGGACTCCGTCCACAGAAGAAGCAAGGCTTTTGGCGGTAGAAAAAGAAAACAAAGACAAGCTTCCAGGTGTAGGGCTCCCAAGCGAGCTGGTTTACTTATCGAATATGGCAGAGGCAACAGAAGATGCCGATATGCTGATTTTTGCCGTTCCAAGCCAGTTTATGGAAAGCACCGCCAAACAGCTTGGCGAATGCAAAACGCCCGAAAAAGTACCCTTGGTTGTTAGCGCAACAAAGGGCATTTCCGAAGATTCATTAAAAAGAATGAGCGAAATAGTTTTGTCGCACGTGAAATGGCTCTCAGAAGAAGAAATTGCGGTATTCAGCGGCCCAACTCACGCAGAGGAGGTCGCAAGAAGCGTTTACACTGCCATAGTGGTTGCGAGCAAAAGTGAAATTTGCGCAAAAATAATTCAAGATACTTTCAGCTCCAAAACGCTCAGAGTTTACACTTCGCAAGACGTAGTAGGCGTTGAACTTTGCGGTAGCGTTAAGAACGTAATGGCCATAGCCAGCGGCATTATAGATGGTTTGGAGTTTGGAGTTGGCGACAACACAAAAGCTGCCCTAATAACAAGAGGGCAAGCAGAAATCTGCAGGTTAGGCGGAGCGCTTGGCGCAAGCCAAAGAACATTCGCTGGCCTTGCCGGCATTGGAGATTTAATTGTAACCTGCATGTCGCACCACAGCAGAAATCGCTTTGTTGGCGAACAAATCGGCAGAGGCAAAGCTTTAAGCGAAGTTTTATCTGGCATGAAAATGGTAGCTGAAGGCGTGCCAACGGCACGCAGCGCTTATGCCCTTGCAAAAAAACACGGCGTTGAAATGCCCATAGTAAATGCAATTTACGAAGTGCTTTTTGAGCAGAAAAATCCAAGAGAAGCTATTGAGGAATTGATGACAAGAGAACTAAAAGCGGAGTAAACCATGGTCCACCCCACTGCATCTGTTTCTTTGGGCGCTAATGTTCACGAAAACGCAAACATTGGCCCCTGGTGCATTGTGGAAAGCGGTGCCACAATAGCAGAGGGCGTTGTTTTAGATGCGAGGGTTCACGTTTTTGGAAACACCAGCATTGGCGCAGGAACCCGTATTTTCGATGGAGCCGTTGTAGGCGGCGACCCACAAGCCTTAAAATATAAAGGCGAAGAAACTTTCTTGGAAATCGGCGAAAACTGCAAAATTAGAGAATATGCAACCGTAAACAGAGGCTGCGGCGAAAACGGAATCACCAAAGTCGCCAGCGATGTTTTGCTTATGGCATATTCTCACGTAGGGCACGATTGCACCATAGAAAGAGGGGTAGTAATCTCCAACGGAGTGCAATTGGGCGGCCATGTTCAAGTTGGAGAATTTGCCACCATCGGCGGCGGCACTTATGTTCAGCAATTCGCAAAAATCGGCGCTTACTCCTTTGCCGGCGGAACCTTAAAAATAGACCGAGACGTACCGCCCGCCATCCGCGCCCTCGGCAACCCGGCCCGTTTCGCCGGCCTAAACCTCCACGCCCTCAGAAAGCACCTCTTCTCAGAAGACCGAATAAGCCTCCTTGAAAAAAACTATCGCGAATTATACCGAAGCGGCAAACCCCTAGCTGAATGCATAAACGAAATCTCAAACAACCCCACCCAAGCCGACCCGCTTCTCATTGAATACTTCAAAAACTTCACCGGCAACCTAATAGCTATTAATCATTAACCGCTAATTATTTACTATATTATTGTAAATGGCCGAAGACGAAGAAAAAACCGAGGAGCCTACTACCAAGAAAAAGCAGGATGCCATTAAAAAAGGGCAGATAGGGCGTTCGCAGGATTTATCCTCTGCTATTGCCTTAACATCGGCGTTGGTTGGGCTTTATTTTTTTGGCGGAAATTTCGCCTCTAATTGCCAAGCCATTATGCGGGAATTTTTTATGGGTTATGCAGGCTGGCAGCCTACCATGGGTAATCTTGCTTCGCTCGCAGTTTATATTCTCAAGTTTATTATGAGTTTGCTTGCCCCTTTGCTTTGTTTTTTTCTGATTGTCGGTTTAATAGGCAATTTATCCCAGGTCGGTTTGCATTTCACGCTTGAAAAATTGAAACCAAAATTTTCAAAAATATTTGCTTTATCCGGTTTGAAAAGAATTTTTGGAAAAGATTCCTGGGTTGAGCTTTTGAAAGGCATTGTTAAAATAACCGTAGTGGGAATAATTTCCTATACGGTGGTAAAAAAACATTTCAATGATATTTTATACATGACAGATATGCGAATAGGTGTTTTTTGCGCTTTTATGATAAGTATTTTGGTTGAGCTGCTTATAAAAGTAATTTTATTTTTGATTTTGCTTGGAATTGCCGATTTAATTTACCAAAAAAGAAAAACACGCAACGAAATAAAAATGACCAAACACGAAGTGAAAGATGAGCATAAAAATAGCGAAGGCGACCCGAAAGTCATAGCTGCCCGCAAACGCGCCATGCAAAAAATGCATCAGCAATTTATGATGAAAGAAGTTCCAAGCGCAACCGTGGTAATTCGCAACCCAACGCATTTGGCGATAGCGCTTCGCTACGAACGCGGCAAAGACCAGGTGCCTTCTGTGATTGCAAAAGGCGCAGATAAAATTGCCGAACGCATAATAGAGCTTGCAGAAAAAAACGAGGTTCCCGTAGTTCAAAACATACCGCTAGCTCGCGCTATGTACGATGTTGTGGAAGTTGGCGATCCACTGCCAGCAGAGTTTTTCGCCGCCGTTGCGGAGGTTCTAGCCTTTGTGTTCAGGCAGAAAGAGGTGGGATAGGCGTTAGCGGGGCATTATTGAAGTCAGGTAGCTTATTTTAACGCGGCTGACTCTTTGCCCATCCATCGACAAAATTTCAAAGCGTAAATTATTCCACTCAAAAATATCGCCTTTTTGCGGAATTTTATCCAAAACTTCCATCAGCATACCGCCAAGGGTGTGGTAAGAATCTGGGTCATCGCCCGGCAGCTCTGCCCAGGAAAAAATTTCCATTATGGAAGGAATATCTGTTAACCCATCTGCTATCCACACATCGTTATGCTTTTGCAGATTGCCTTTCAGAGAATGTATTTCTTCGGATTTTGCTACAAGCACCGAAGTTATATCTTCCAGTGTTGCTATGCCGCTGCAAATTCCGTATTGGTCTATAACAAGCGCCATTCGTTCATTTCGCTTTTGCATTTTGCGCAAAGCATCTAAAGCGTTTATGGATTCCGGCAAAAAAAGCGGCCGCCTGAGCATGGCTTGCATATTGAGCTCGCCGCCAGCCGCTAGCTGGCATAGCAAGTCGCGCGCATCTATCGTTCCAATGGGAGCCTCCAGGCTGTCTTTTGCAATAGGGAACTGCGAAAACTCGCTTAGCATTATTATGCCTCTAAGCTCTTCCTTGTTCATATCTAACGTGAGCCATTCAACCAAAAGCCTTGGTGTCATAACAGAAGCAAGCGTTCTATCCGATAAATCAAAAACTCGCTTAACCATATTGAGTTCATCTTTTTCTATGCTGCCTTCTTGGTGCCCTTGCTTTGCCATTTGCTGAAGCTCCTCGGCGGTAACAGGACGTTTAATGCTTTCGTGCAAATTAAAGGGTCGCAACAGCAAATCGCCAGAAAAATCAAAGAACCAAACAAGAGGTTTTAAAATAATGGAAAGAACATGCATTGGCGGCGCAGAAGCGCATGATATTTGCTCTGCGAACTGCAGGGCCAGCCTTTTAGGAACAAGCTCGCCCACTATCAAAGAGAAATAAGTAACGCTAACAACTATTGCAGGCAATGCAATTAAATTGGCATACTCTCCTATCACAGGCCATGTCGATAAAGAATTTTCAAGCGGCGCAGCAAGCATTGCTCCGCCATAAGCTCCAGACAAAATCCCTGCTAAAGTTATTCCGATTTGCGCGGTTGATAAAAACACATTTGGGTCTTCCAAAATAGCTATGGCCCGCGAAGCTCCCCATTTTTTCTCTTGCTCCATTTGCCTTAAAAGCGAAGGCCTAGCAGAAACAACGGCTATTTCAATAAGAACCAGCAACGCATTCACCAATATCATTATCAGCAAAGCGAAAATATGCAACAAAATCATTTTATCTTGAATAATGTAGAAAAGAATATCAGACCTTCTTTTCCCTCAACTTCTTTGCCAAATCCCTTAAATCCATAATTTTTTCTTCTTTGCGCTGCAACGAGGCTTTGTTTTGTATGGCTATTTTTCGGTAAACTTCGTCTCTGTGAACGGTTATGTTTTTTGGGGCTTCTATGCCTATTTTAATAATGCCTTTGTTGTCGGCATCGGCTATTAAGATTTTTATGTTATCGCCTATTTGAATGCTTTCGCCAATTTTGCGGGTGAGTATTAGCATGCTGCCTCCTCTGCGAATATTGGTTCGGCAGTAGAATACATTCCGTCGTCAAATAAAAGCTGAACTGCTTTGTATTCACTTGTATTGAACATCAGAGGCGATGCTAAGTTGGCGGTGGATTGCTCGAAGTTTTCCTTGAGAGTAACTATAACCAAAATACGCAAATCATCTTTTTTATGAATACCAAGAGAACCCATGTGCTCTTTTGTTAAGCGAGGCGCATAGTTTGGCTTGAAAAACATTGGATTAACTACTATAAAACGGACATCTGGGTCTTCTACGCTAACAAGCCATTCCAACGGCGCAAGCGAATCGTCCCACTCTAGGCGAAACCTTCGCAAGCCGGGAAAACCGGGAAAGCCGGATTCAAATTTAAAACTTCTGTTTTGATCCATATACGGTAATGTAGAAATTTCTACATTCCTGCCATGAGTAATTTGGCGAAGCGTTTAATTTTTGCGTTTACAGCAATGCCGATAGTAGCATTTCTTTTGTGGTTTGGCGACTATACTCGCTGGGCCTTGCTTTTGTTTTTAGCAGCGGTATCGTCTTGCGAATGGAGCAAAATGGTCTCTGCCGTTTACCCAGAAAAAGCCAGGCTTATAAGCATAGTTTCCCCTGTTTGCGCAATGGCTCTAATGATACCCTGGATGCTAAACGACACATCTCTTATTCTTCCCATTTTAACAGCGGTTATATTGCTTTACATAACTTTGGCTTTCGCATACATAGATGTTAAAAGCCTGTTCCCCTGGCTTACGCTTCAAATAGCCGCTCCTCTTTACCTTGGGCTTTGGGGCGGAATCAGCCTTCGCCTGTTTGACCCTGGGCAGGGCTGGTTGCAATGCTCAAAATTTATGATTGTTATGACAACTTTGTGGGCTTGCGATTCCGCTGCGTATTTTGCCGGCAGGTATCTTGGCAAGCGTAAATTTTCCCCGCAAATCAGCCCAAAAAAAACCTGGGAAGGTGCAATAGGCGGCACGCTGTTTGCAATTTTCTGGTTTTGGATTTGGACAAGAACAGGCTTCGGCTACACAGTATTTGACATTTCGCTTGCTGTTACCATTGGCTTAGGCTTTATAATTGCCGTTGCCGGCCAACTGGGCGATTTGCTTATATCCGCCTTAAAGCGCTGGAGCGGCATAAAAGATTCCGGCGGCATCTTTCCCGGCCATGGCGGCGTTCTAGACAGAGCAGACAGCTTTTACCTCGCTACTCCAATAGCGGTTGTGATTTTGATTTTTCTACATTCCCTTTAACACTAAACAAGAGGTTAATATGTCCCACAGTTATTTGTTCACTTCCGAATCTGTTTCGCCTGGCCACCCAGACAAAGTGGCAGATCAGATTTCCGATGCAGTTTTAGATGCAATGCTTGCCCAAGACCCAAAGAGCAGAGTGGCGTGCGAAACTATGGTTAGCACAGGCATGGTTGTGATTGCAGGTGAAATAACTTCAAAAGCAAATGTTGACTATCAAAAGGTAATTAGAGATACCATTAAAGAAATTGGCTACACAGAGGCAGGAATTGGCTTTGATGCAGACAGTTGCGCTGTTATGGTTGCGCTCGATAAACAAAGCCCAGACATTGCGCAAGGCGTTAATGCTGCCGCTGCCGTTGGCAAAGACACCGCCGAGCAAGGCGCTGGCGACCAAGGCATGATGTTCGGTTACGCTTCAGACGAAACCCCGGAACTTATGCCATTGCCAATTTACCTTGCGCACAAGCTAATGGAAAACATAGTCGCTCTTCGCAAAAAAGGCACGCTAAAATGGCTCCGCCCCGATGCAAAAAGCCAGGTTACCGTTGAATACAACAAGAACAACGAGCCTGTACGCGTAGATACCGTTGTTATCTCAACGCAGCACAAGCCCGAAGTTAGCCACGCAACAATCAAAAAAGAAATTATTGAAAAGCTAATTAAAAAAACAATACCGGCAAAATACCTAGATAAAAAAACCCGCTACTTAGTTAACCCAACCGGAAAATTCGTTGTAGGCGGGCCGCATGGCGATTGCGGTTTAACCGGCCGCAAAATCATTGTAGATACCTACGGCGGCATGGGCAGGCACGGCGGCGGCGCATTCAGCGGCAAAGACCCATCAAAGGTAGATAGGTCTGCGGCTTATGCTGCGCGTTATGTGGCTAAAAACATAGTTGCTGCAAAACTTGCCAAGCGTTGCGAAGTGCAATTAGCCTATGCTATTGGCTATCCCGAACCCGTTTCCGTAAACGTAAACACATTCGGCACAGGCAAAATCAGCGACCACAAATTCGAAGCCCTAATACGCAAGCATTTCGATTTGAAACCCGCCGGCATTATCAAAAACCTAGATTTGCTGAAACCTGGCTACAAAGTAACGGCGCAGCACGGGCATTTTGGTCGCAAGGGAACACGTTTCACTTGGGAAAAAACAGATAAGGCCGAGGCTTTAAGGAAGAGCGCCCAATAGCGTTAGCGGGCTACGCCCGTACGTAGCGTGATTAGCGCACCGCTATTCTCCTCACATGTTTGCCGTGTTTTTCGAGATATACGCCCGGGGCGGTGGGCTTTGTGGTGCCTAGCGGGGTGCCTTTTAGGGTGTAGTATTTCGTCTGAACCCCGATGGCCCCGATTTTGAGATTTTCAGGATTTGCAAAGATGGATGTTTCGCCGCTGGAGCTGCTGCTGGGTGCTTCTTCGCTGGAGCTGCTGCTGGGTGTTTCTTCGCTGGAGCTGCTGCTGGGCGTTTCCTCGCTGGAGCTGCTGCTGGGTGTTTCCTCGCTGGAGCTGCTGCTGGGTGTTTCCTCGCTGGAGCTGCTTTGTGTTTCGCTGCTGCTGGATTGGTTTGTGCTTGATGATGAGATGGCTTCCCAGACGGCGGTTAGCGTTGTGTTGCTGGTGACTATATCGTTTATAAAATCCCAGAATGAGTCTAGCATATCTTTGACCCAGCCCAAGAAGGTGAAGCCTTCTTTTGTTGGCTCGGCGGGCTCATCAATTTTGCCGCCTTTGGCTATTGTTTGCTCATCTACCGAAGAGCCGCCGTCGCTGTCGAAGGTTATGGTGTAGAGCTTGGCGTTGACGTTTATTATTAGGTCTATGCCTGCGGCTATGCTGTAGTTTGGGTTTGCTGGGGTGAAGGTGGCTTTGTGGGGGTTTGGACCGATTTCGCCGACTGGCGTTGCTGGTGCCTCGTCCCATGCCCAGCCTAGCGGCAGCTGAACCTCTTCCAAAGTTTGGTCTTCGATGGCTTCCAAATCCGTTGGCGGTTCGTAGTCGGGGGCTGTTGTGCCGAGGGCTTTGTCGACCGTGAAAGTTACGATTGCTTCGCCGGCATTGCCGTCATCTTCGTATCTTGCCCTTACGGAGTATGTGCCTACTGTTAGCGGTTTGTCGTTGGGGCCGAGCGTGCCGGTGATGGCGGTGTAGGTGTATGTCCATTGCGGGTTTGCTCTTGGCAGGAAGTCAGGTGAGGCAACAGTTGCGGTTTCGTAGCTGAGCTCGCTGCCGGTATATGTTGCGTTGCCGTTGGAGAATGCTATGCTTATGGGGCGTTGCGGGAGGAAGGTGAAGTTTGTGGTGATTGACTTGTTAAGCCCGACAACATCAGCTTCGCTTAGCATGTAGTTTTGGGAGACATCAAGCCTTTCCAATGCGGCATTGTTCGACACATCGATGGTGGACAGCTGGTTGTTGCGGACTGTAAGCTGTTCCAATGCGGTGTTGTTCGACACATTGATGGAGGTCAGCTGGTTGTTGGCGACAGCAAGCTGTTGCAATGCGGTGTTTTTCGACACATCGATGGAGGACAGCTGGTTGCCACCGACATTAAGATATCTCAATGCGGTGTTTTTCGACACATCGATGGAGGAGAGTTGGTTGCTGTAGACATCAAGGCTTGTCAATGCGGTAAAATATTCTATCCCGTCAAGAGAAGCGATATTTCGGCTATTTAAAGGCAAGTTCGTTACGCTCTTCAAGTCTTCAGGGAAAATCGGAATATTCGCCGCCTTGCCAATCGCCTGGCGCACAGCAGCGAGAAAATTCACGCAAGAAAAGCTGCCTGCGATAC
>JAITFT010000073.1 GCA_031281155.1 Candidatus Fibrimonadaceae bacterium | reverse complement strand
GTTTTCCCCTTTTGGCTGTTAAATAAACACACCCCTTTCCGGGTTGCACGGTTCGTTGCCAAAATTTTTTCCTTTCCCCCCATAAAAGACCCATTTACCCCCCCCCCCCCCCCCCCCTTTAAGGAACATGCCCAGCCTTTAATTTGATGATATGAAATAACATAAGCATGCGCTAATATCAAATCTGATTCTAGTAAAAGATAGCTTTCATAATGTTTCCATGGGCCATTGATTATCCTTTTCTTTTCAATGCCCTGTTCCAATAAGTATTGAATTATTTCATCTCTTGTTGCGAAATTGAGAGTAATAAATACCTCGAATTCCCCGTATTTATTTTTTGCTTGTTCAAGACTCACTATCGGAAGTTCATACAGCATTGTGTTATGTTTCGTAATATCAGCATCGCAAAAACACACGGGATTCATGCCTTGTTTTTTGACAAAATCAAGTTCTGCTGAGGCTCTTTTGCCTGCGCCATAAAGCACCAATGGCAAATCTGTTTTAATCATTTTTAAACTCCTTTTACTCTTTTCCTAAACTTAGTTTTACACCTGCAGCTTCCACTCCATTGCCAGCATAAACACAGCGCACAATCTCAAACCTATTGTCTACAAAAGCCTGTTGGATCTGTGAGGTGGTCCGAAAGTGTTTATACACATCTGTTAAAAGATCGTGTGTATCTAAAAGTGCCCATTCCCGCAGTATTTCTTGTGATAGCTGAGGATAGAAACTTTGATAATCCACTACTGGTGAAATACGAAAAAACAAGCGATAAACCCGCTTTCTCAAGCCTATTTTTTTTCGAGTATGAAGCTTCACATGAAGAGGCCAAAGTAGATTGCGAAGTTTCGTACAAAAACGTATGCAGTATTCAGCATCTTTTTTTAACAGAAAATTGCGTAATATCCTGCGCGTAAACGTCATTGGGTAGCTTGGCGCATAATGATCAATAAATAACATACCTCCCTCCTTAACCATCTTTGCCAAGGCTGTAATAGTTTCTTCAGGGTTTGGTGTGTGCTGGATCACACCAATGCAGACTACTGCGTCAAAGCTTTTTGGTGAAAAAGGCATAGCCAAAATGTTGGCTTGGCAGACTTGAAAATTGGGAAAATTACTGCAGTTAGTTCTTGCAGCTTCCACGGCGTTAGACAAGTCCAATGAGTGCAGCAAGGCCCCGGATTGCAACAAGACTTCACTAAAACGCCCAGCGCCACAACCTGCTTCAAGAACAGTTTTTCCTTGTAGCCAATCCAGTCCACCAAGAATACGCGCTAAACGATCCTGGCTAATTGAAGTATTAGTATATGAGTCAAGCTGTGTTTTCCTAAATTTATTCCACTGCAAACCAAAAGACGAAGCGTAATTGTCAGCAGGTACGAAACGAGGAATATCGCTTACAATAGAGAAAGTGTGACCGTTTGGACAAGCTAAAAATTCTGCTTGCTCTTGGCTTGAAAGCTGGAGTATATTACCGCAAATTGGGCAATGGTATTGGATTAGTATATTCTGCATAGCGATGCTCCTTCTTTAGGCAAAATTAACCAAGAACCTAAGGTTTCGTCATACGAATCCGGCTCAAATTTTTCAAAACTAGCCTCTGGATAAAAGGTCAGCTCTCCAAAATAAATCATGCTATACTCTCCCAATGCATTCCCCAAATTTTCTGTCCCATAAAGACCCGAATTTCCCGAACCCCGCATCGTTGTAGAATGCAAATTCGGCGAATAATATAAGGGGGGCATTTTCAATATGATAAAAATCAACTCTTACATGAGGAATATTCTTAGATAATATTCTCGCTAGACTAAGCATTTCTCCTAGCTTGCTCGGCTTATTTATTACTTTTTCTGGGTCAGTAGGATATTGCACTGAAACAGGGATATAATTCCATTCTGTATCGTAAATATTTCTCTTATGCTTAATAAACCTATCAAAATCAACTTGAATATACTTAGGCTCTCCATTAAAGCAAAACATTTTATAATCTTTCAGTTCAACGCCCGATTCATCTACCATATACTTTTCTGCTATAATCCTAGGCTTTATATTTTTATATGGCCATTCCCTAGCAAAATAGTAATAATTCTGGGTTAAAGAATTATTAAGCTTTGTTTTAGCTGCTTCAAGGTCGAATGTATTTTTGTCCTTGCAAATAACTACACTCCCGCTGTCGTGATTGCATTTCAGAACAAACTGATTCGGCAGTTTATTAAAATCAATATCTTCAAATCTGTCCCAAACCCCAAGCAGCGGAATAAGATATTCCTCGCCAATTTTTTCTGCAACAAATTTGCGAACTTCGTATTTATCTGCCATTGCGGTATATTCGGGTTTGCGATCATAAAGCTTAAGCCATTGAAGTTTTTCGTTGAAAGTTTGAGGATTGTCAAGGTTTAACTCTTTTTTCATATGTATTCTATACATCATCCTTAAATACTCATCATCTGGAATTTTTTTAAGAAAATCCTTAATATCAAACAGGGTTTCATTGTGTTTTAAACCGCACTGCTCCATTTGCGTAATTACATTGGCTTTTTCAGCCATATCTCCCAAACAAATTATCACCGCAATATCATTCGCCTTTATGCTTTTGAAATTTTCCACTGAATATACGGGCAATCCTAGATACTCCTCTTTTTGTTTTTGAGGATTGTTATCAATAAAGCCGATTATTTCAAACTTTTTACAGAGCGCCGAAAACCAAAATTTGCCTGCCGTGCCAGCTCCGAATATCAATACAGCTTTATCTGTTTCTTTTATCTGTTTCACTGAATCCATTTTGCTGCTCCTTTTTTAGGCACATTTTCTCTGCCGAAATTTTTCTATATTCCAATTCTTAGTTATATGGGGCATAATTGCATAGCACATAGTTGCGCCGCTGCCCGCTTTTATTATATGATATTCTGGTTTTTTAACCTTACAGGAGGCTTTATGCCCAAAAACAAAACTTTGCGGTACGAACCGCTCAAACCCGTGCGTTTCGCTCCGCTCTTCGCGGACTGGACTTTCAAAAACGTTTTCGGAAAGCCAGGCGGAGAGCCTCTCCTCATGGCTCTGCTCAACGACTTTCTCAAAAGAGTCCTGCCTGCTCCAATCACTAAAATCAAGTACCTGCCCACGGAATCCCTCGGAGCCACGCCCAAAAGCAAAAAGGTCATCTTCGACATTCTCTGCGAAGACAAGGAAAAGAACGTATTTCTCATTGAAATGCAAAACGCCAAGCTTAAAAACGCAGGAAACAGGATTAGGCTTTACATATCCAGGGTTCAAGCCGAGATGGTTGACAAGGGCGTAAAGGACTATGCCATGCCTGCCAGCTTTTTCATCGGGATTTTGAACTACAAAAGGAACGACAGCAAATTCTTCTTCACCGAGGAAGGCTGGTTTAACCTGCAGACAAAGGAGCTTGCGAGCAAAAAAGAGTTCAGGGTATTTGTCGAGCTTCCCAAATTTGAGAAGACAGCCGATAAATGCCGCTCTTTCAGAGACAAGATTCTGTTTCTGTTCAAAAATCTTCATATCATTAAGGAGCGCCCGGCTAACTTCAAGGAAAAGCTTTTTGACCGCTTGTTTTTTGTTTCTGAAATTTCTAAATTGAACAATAGGGAACTTAAAACTTTGAGGCGCAACATGAGATATATTGATGAAAGACAGCTTGCTATTGACTGTGCCGTAGAGGAGGCCGTGGAAGAAGCGACCGAAACCGCTCTTGTTCAGGGCATTAGGCAAGGCGTGAAGCAAGGTAAAATAGCAGGTCTCGTTGAAGCAGCCAAGTCTATGCTTAAAAAGGGATTTGAGCCTGCGCTTGTGGCTAACATAACCAAATTGCCCATTAGGCAAATTAAAGCAATGGTTTAACACTTTGCCTCTAGAGCTGTTTGTTTGAACGCACTTCTGTCCGTTTCATTAAATCCATTTTTATACTCCTTTCCTATATTTTTGTAAACTTTTAAATATTGCTCGGTGTTAGTTTTTCTATCAACAATTTCCCTCATGCTTTCCGAAGCATTTTTAGAAAATTTTACAGCCAAATTATCATCGCCGAATATCTCGCAAATATAATGCGCAAGCATGTAAGGAGCATCGTGCTGATACAGTAATCCATCCACCTTATCTCTCAAAAGATTACATATACCCCCAACATACGACGAAACAATCGGAACGCCTAAAAGCATCGCCTCGCTCACGGAATTTGACGAATTTTCAATAGTTGAAGCCGAAACAGAAACATGGGATCTCAAATATTGCTTTACCATTAATTCCTCATCTAAGGGACCTAAGAAAGTAATTTTGTCTGCTAATCCAAATTTTTCAATCAAATCATTTAGATAAACAGCATACGGAGAAATATCCTTACCGTTTTCCACCGAGACTTTAGAGCCAGACACATATATATGGGCATTTGGAAATTCGGATAAAACAGAAGGCATTGCTTGTAAAAGATAATGCAATCCTTTTACTGGATAATAGGCTTGGCTGATAAAAATCGAATGACGCTTAATGTTTGATATATTCCATCCTCCGATATGTTCATAGAATAGGCTGCGAAGTATTCTATTGCATTGATAGTAATTAATATTCGAATTTATTTGCGTAACGCAAGCTTTATCCCAGTCCGTTCTGCCAAATGCATAGCGAATCATTTTGATAAGCTGTATTTCAAGCTTGCCAAATTCAATATATAAATTCTTTTGTTCATCAAGCGAAGCTATATTATTGCTGTTTAATGCTTTGTATTGCTCTGGAATATCAGCATAAAAATGATTCGCATACACAAAATATAGCGCTTGTATATCTAAAATTACTTTGTTAATCATAGATAAATTTTCACAAGCTTTAACCGCAGCAAACGCATGGGGAAGTTCAGAGCCCCATATATGTATGATGTCTGGTTTAAAATCATTAATTATGGTTTCAAACCGTTTTGTCATCTCTTCAATTTCACTTATACTTTCTATTGAATATAAACTACTGTTGCTAAATGAATAATATTTGCATGAATTCAGTTCTCCGTCTTTCATTTTTGACTTATCCATAATAGGAAAGCACAAACCTATTTCCAGCTCCTTATAATTCATTTTAAGCTGATTCAGTATTCCTGAAATCCATCCGCCGTAATACTTTCGCTTTAACCCAAATTCTTCACAGAAATCCGGTAGAACAAAATAACAAACCCATAATGTTTTCATATAGCTTGCCCCTCCAAAAATAATTCTACCGGCTTTTCTAATTGCGGCTTCTGTAAAACAAAAACAGCTTGCGAATTCTTATCTTCACTAAAATTTCTAAAAACAAGATGTTTGCCAAAAATCTCTTTAACATATTTCTCAGGAACAACTGCCTCGCCATAAAACGAATTATCAAGGGCATCTCCGCCGCCCGTGGGCGCATAAAGAAATTCGCCGTTAGAATATTTTTTGCGGTATTCTTCTATCGGGGCACCAAAGCCATTCAGCAAAGAACGATGCCAATTATTATTTTCTGTTTGCTTAGGATTTTTTTGTATTTGTTCGATTAAATCCAAAAACTGGATGCCTTGCGTTGTCGCAACAACTATTCCATTTGGTTTCAATATTCTGGAAAATTCCTTAATCCACATTTCAGCTGCGTCAGCCCTCAAATGCGAGAATACCGAATAGGCTATTATAATATCAAATGTATTATCCGCAAATTCTGTTGGCGGATGAGGCTTGTTAACGAAATAATTTCCCGAAGGCAGCAATTGATTGCATTTATCGACCATAAGCGACCATGTGTCAGTGCCAAAAAGATTATCAGACGGTAAATCTTTAAAAAAGAAACGTATCATACGTCCCCAACCAACGCCAAAATCTAATAATTTGGCATTTTCATTAATGGCAACGCCTAATTGCTTCGCATATTTTCTTACGGCACTCGTAAATCTATATGGCTCTAATTTTAAATCGTTTGCCCCTCGGCTGCCAACAGAATTTTTCTGAAATTCCAAATCAGGAAATCCCGGCATCTTAGTTCCGTCAATTACAGGTTCTTTGTCAGCTCTAATTAACAGTTCCAAAAACTCCTCATTTGTTTTTCCGTTGAATTTATTGAAAATATCATTTTTCATTGCTTTTAATTGCCTCCTTCGCATATTCATCCAATATCCTTTTTGTTGCTTCCAAATACTTTAATCCCCATTTTAAATCCGGTTCCAAGTGATTGCCTTCTGCCCATTCGTTCATTGCATTTATGAATATAAAGTTTTCTTCTCTTGAATAAGGCTCAAATTTTTCGCATACGTGAGCAAGCCATTTTTCATATAGATCAGGAGTAGAATCGTGCACAATAAAGGCATTTTTTGCTCTTCTCGGGCTATTATCCCAGCCTGGGCAAACTCCAGGATACTTTTTGAATGGTCTTTGCACCGGATAGGTTTCTAATACTCTTTTAACAATATCGCCGTATAAACTTACTTTGCTTTCGCATTTTAAAACTTTATATACTGTCTTTTTAGATAATATATACGGTAAAAAATCCCAAGTAGCTTCAAAGCCATATTGTGAATGATCATCATAAGAACTATGGCTTGTTGTGGCTAATAAATAAAGCCCGTTTTTAAAACCATTTTTCTTAGCTTCCGCATTCCATAAATTTATCATCTCTTTAACATTTGGAATATGAGCCGCTCTATATATTATAAAAAGCGGTTTCTCGTCAACTTTTATATATCTTTTGTCTTTGAAAATATTCAGCAATAATTTTATATGCTCTAAATGATCACAATCGCTATATTTCTGTTCTTGTATAATTTTATTGTTTGCTCCGTCCCAGTTTCTAGTCCAAGGCTCGTTTGCCCAGCATAAACAGAAAGGAAAGTCCGGTTTGCCGCTAGCCATAATTTCATTTACAGGTCTTTCAAGCAGCCGTTTGCCATGAAACCAATAATGGTAATAGCAGAATCCATAAATGCCATGTTTTTTTGCCAGTTCAGCCTGAGCAACTCTTGACTCTTCCAGTCTCAGATCGTAAAATCCCAAATCTGCTGGAATATGCGGCTGGTAATGCCCTTTAAAACGAGGCTTCGCTTTTGACGTGCTTGTCCATTCGGTAAAGCCCTTGCCCCACCACTCATCATTTTCCGCAATAGGATGAAATTGCGGAAGAACAACAGCCAATGCTCTGAGATGTTTGGCTTTCGTCATATTACCGCCAGAATACTGCTTGAAGGAATGTTCATTTGTTTTAATTGCTTGTAAACATCGCAAAAAGCTGTTTGGACATAAGCTGTTATAATATAAATGCCATCGGGTATTTCAAGTGATTTTTCAGGACTTATAATTTCAACGCCGTCTATAAACTTGCCGTGCTTTGTTTTATCATTGTCAATGTAATAGCCTGCTTTTATCCCATTGGACTCAAGCTTGCTCTTTGCGATAATTCCGTATTCGCCCGAGCCAAATAATAAAATTGTTTTATCCCTTAATTTGGAATATTCGCTTGCTGGAATAAATATCTCATTGAGAATTTCTATCGGTTCCGCTTTAATGCTTTTTATCTGCTGTTTTTGAGAAACGGAAAGTTCATCTGAGTTCATAATACAGCCATAAAAATGAAAAAAACAATTTTCGTTTAAAAATTTTTTCTCTAACTCGCCATCGAAAAAATAACTTATAAAATCGCATATATCACGTACTACGCAGTAAGAAAAAAAGATGCGTTTGCTCATCACAATGTAACCGTCAAAAGTGGCATTACGAACTACTAATGGTGCAGAAAAATAATACATTATCCCGTCATTAAACAAGGTCTTTAAATGAATATATGATTGATGAAACAGTGAATTATTATCCCAATCGCAATTACGGCTATACTTATCCCAGTTGCTTTTTTTGAAAATAATATTCGAAATAAATATAAACAACCCTGCATTATTTCCCTGCTTGGCTTTCATGTCAATATTGTCAAACCATAGCTCGAAATCCTCCTTTTTTGAGAAGTCAAAAATACGACTGTTCATATCGTTTTTTGAAGGATAAATTACTTTGTTTTCTTTTTTCGAATGCTCCATAATCGGAAACATCAATATGTCGCCATTATCAATATTTTCAATGATCATATCTACCGCATTGTCATAAAGCATATCATCGTTGCCGATTATCCAGCAATACTCGGCATCTGACATTTCTACGCTGTATTTCATATTATTCATTAACCCAGTGTTTTTAGGGAACCGATGAAATTTAATGCTAATATCCGAATTATCATTTATTATTTCGTTCATTTCACCAGTTATATCGGTTTCAGAACCATCATCGCTTATACATATTTCTATGCTGCTCTTATGCTCTGAAACCTTTATTTGAGATAATAATTGAAACAAAAGCCTTTTGAATAAATCTATCCTGTTATAATTCGGTATGCAAATCGCTATTTTTTTCATTTCGTTTTCCTCAGAAGCAACTCATTTATTCTCTCAATCCTTTCGGGATATTCCGAATTGGTTTCAATATATTCCTTTATATAAACATTCATTTCGCCTTGCAATAGCGCAAGGAGCTCATAATCGTTGTTTGCCATCGCATCTTCGGCTAATAAACTCGCACGATAGCAATGCTCTCTTTTCAGCCACACAGCAACATCGCCAAAACCCTTTCTGTCAGCCGTCTCAATAATTGTCTTGTAGCTATTCAATCTATTCAGTTCATTTATAATTTTGCCTGAGCGAATAAGAGAGCCTTGCCTTTGCTGATAATGGTACAACGGCTTATTAACAAAGATTCCAGTCAGTTTATCAATCATAATCAAGTCCGCAATAAATTTTATGTCCTCCGAAATTATCAAATTCTCATCAAATATTAATTTGCTGTTTCTGATAACATCTGCCTTAAAAAGTTTATTCCATAGTCCGCAGTAAAATCCGGCATAATGCTTAATCCTAAACACATAAAGCAGCATTTCTTTTTGTGTCAATATTTTGCTGGGTATTTTTTCCCTTCCAGCTTCGGTTTCTATAACTGAAACATTAGCGGCATCTCTGGTAAAATTAGCCGCACTTAAGTGTACGTTATTATCTGTTAAGCTCTTGTATAACGCCTCATACATATCAGGCTCAATCCAATCATCGGAATCAACGAAGCCTAAATAATCACCCGTAAAATTTTTCAGGCCTACATTCTTTGCGGAACTTACCCCGCCGTTTTCTTTATGGAAAACCTTTATGCGCCTGTCTTTTTCGGCATATTCGTCGCAAATTTTTTCGCTGCCATCAGTTGACCCATCATTAATCAATAGTATTTCAAGATTCGCATAAGTTTGGTTCACAACGCTATCCAAACATTTCCTTATATAAGGCTCAACATTGAAAACGGGAATTATAATTGAGATTTTATCCATATATCTATCACCTGTATCAAACCGCATAGAGAACCGTTTCCATGTGAGTCAAGCCGTAATGCCTAAAATATAGCCTATAATCGCTGCGCAATGACAAAATATATGCCGGGATTTCCCAAATATCCTCCGGTTTATGATAAACACAAATCGCAAGTTTCGGGCGGTGCTTTAGAATTGTTTGCTCTGCACCTTTCAAAGCTTTCAACTCTGCACCTTCTATATCCATCTTAATAAAAGTCGCTTTGTCGCCATTTAAAATATCGTCCAGCTTAACGGCTTTAATTTTGCAACTACTTTCCGAATTATTTGAAATGTGCCCGCTTGCGCTAGAAATGCCTCCGCCATCAAAGCAGATTTCAATATTATCGTTCCAAAGTCCGCAAGGCTTTACTTCCGTATTGCACAGTTTCCTCGCATTTTCTGCGCATACAGGGTATTGATTCGGATTAGGCTCAAATGCAATTATTTTTTGATACTTGCCGCTGCACCATTTTGCAAATTCAAAACAATTGCTGAAATTGTAGCAACCCGCATCAATAAACACTTCTTCAGCATGATGAGAATTAAGAGATAATATATCTTTGTCAAAATACTGCCCTCTTGTGCTTTGGGGGAAATTTTTATTCCAAAAAAATGTATCCGCAAATATTTGATTTTCAGAAAATCTAGATTCTAATAATTTGCTTTTTATCTCCGATTTGCTATTATCATCGACAACATAAACGATAATTCCAATATCTTCACAGCTATGCTTTTCAACTAATTCTTCATGGGAAACAATCCTGCACCTATTAATATAAGTATTATGCTTTGCTTTATTGCTATCGCAGAAAGCTACTACCTTTTCTGGAAAATAAAGAGAAGCCATAGTTCCCCAATATCCTGCACCGTAGAGAACAATATTTTTATGCCTGTCAAAAAAAGATTTGATTTCAGGGCAAGCAAATAAAATCATATCGCCGATAAAACGGTGATCGCCAGTTAAATAGTAAAGCAACCGGCATTCAAAAATTTTTCTGGATGCTTCATCTTCCAAATGGCCGTAGATTTCTTTTGCCTGCGTCATTAGATCTCAAACCCCGACTTCTCCGGCAGAATCTTGCCAAAGCTGCCGTTAATAATATTTCTTGCATTGACAAATTCGTCATAACTCATATTTGAATCAGAATCATTTATACAAACAACGTGCCCTCTTTGATTTTCTATGTAATCGGCAATTCTGCTCAAATAATCGCTGTCATCGGTTTCAAATCTTTTCCCGAATCTCACGCTTCTCGGATAAAAATTGTTTGAAGCCAGCTGCCAGTTTCTGAATACCCACTGATTGAAATCCGTCATAGTTCTGAATTTGTTAAGGCAGGTCTGGCGGAGCTTCTCGCCTTCCTTTTCCCAAAGCTCGACCATTGTCGATTTGCATAGCGAAGTCGGAAGATGATGATGCCATATCCCTGTAAAACGCGGGAACCCCGACAATACCCATGAACGGAAAAGCATTTTCCCGTATTTCAAATTAAACCAGCCTTTGCGGTTGCTTCTGATAACATCTTTAACTTTAAAATATTTGTTGAGAATGCCGGTTGCCCTATATTCCATGAACATATAGTATCTGTCTTCTGTGTGTGAATGCGCTGTAAGCACAGCGCAGTCGCAAGGCTTCCCGTCCTTGAAAAAATCATCCCGGCTTGTTTTTTTCAACAGAAACATGTCATCGTTAAAATACACGAAATGCTCCGACAGCTCGGCTATCCTGTGAAAATTCAATTCTATAGGGTTAGCGCTGAAAGCCGGCAGATACTCCGCCGGAATATAATCCTTGTGGTTAACAATTCTCAATTTCGGGTGCTCTTTGTTGAGCCATTTTGGAAGATGCCCGTAAATCACCAAAAAAACATTGTTAATCCAAGGCGCAAATTTCTCTATGCCCCTGAATATATACTGCAAATTATCCCAGTCCCTGTATCTCGCAACGCGGTCATCCGTATTGGCTTCGGGAGAGTATTTTTTCTTCTCAGCAAGCCATTCCGGGTCGCTGCCGTCAACCCAGGCTATAACTATGTCAATGGGATTATGCCCACCCATTAAGCACCTCCCGCATCCTCTCAAACTTCTCCGGAAACTCCTTGTTCGTCTCTGCATAATCGTCCAAATGGCTTTTTATCTCTTTTCGTACAATCTCAGCGATAACGCTTGCGTGGTGGCAGTAAAAGCCCCGTGCCCAATAGCTTATGCTGGAATAGCCGTTTTCGTTGAGCAGTTCCTCGACTTTTTTGTAAACGATCAAAATATCAGCTTTTACGCTTAATTCCTTTGATTTCGAAATTGCCGCATCTCGCTGAAGGTAATGATATAGCGGCTTGTCTGTGTAAACGCCGGTGCACTTGCCAGATAGTACAAGCGTGTAGTAAAACAAAATGTCCATTCCGTATTTTATCTTCTCATCAAATCTCAGGCGGTTTGCTCTTACTGTATCCGCTGAATAGAGCTTGTTCCATACATAGCCGCAGAACCCCATATAATAATCTCTTTGAAGGGGATAAAGCAGCATATTTTTAGTCGCGATTGCGCCGCCTGGAATTTGCTCTCTGTTTTTTGCAGGAATTGTTTCCGTATCAGTATCCTTAAAATAGCCGC
>JAITFT010000038.1 GCA_031281155.1 Candidatus Fibrimonadaceae bacterium | reverse complement strand
CAATTACATTGCTCTCGCAACGAAGATTGATATTAGAGACATTGTATCTCCTTAGGCCACAACAATCTTCTTTGTTTGGTTCAATTGGTCTCCATGTATCGCCCAAAAACGAATTACCGCATCTATTGACCACAAGCTCTTCTTCGAAGCAAAATTGATTTGCAAGGTAAGGCTCTCCATTGAGTCCACCGCACAAACCGCGAACTTCATTATTGCTATAACAAAAATGGGTATTTATTTCAAGTCTGGCATTGCCACAACAAGCTTGTTCATCTGGGTTATAAGTTAGGCCAGCTGGTGTTCCTCCGCATCTGGCGAGAATAATTAAACCGTCGTGGCAAAATTGAGATGAGGTGAACGGTTTTGTTTTGTTTTCGCACTTATCTTCAACCTTATCATCAAGGCAGAACTCTGTGCTTGGGATATATCTAGCGCCACCGCACCTGTCGAGAATAGTATCGTCCACGCTGCAAAATTGAGATGAAGTGTACTCTTCTCTTCTTCCAACGCACTTATCTTCAACCTTATCATCAAGGCAAAATTGAGATGAGGTGAACGGTTTTGTTTTGTTTTCGCACTTATCTTCAACCTTATCATCAAGGCAGAAATGTGTGCTTGGGATATATTCAGCGCCGCCGCATCTGTCGAGAATAGTATCGTCCACGCTGCAAAATTGAGATGAGGTGTATGGTTCTTCTTTTCCTTCGCACTTTTCAGTAACAACACCTTCAAGGCAAAAATGTGTTGGTACAGCAAATCTCTTTGTGCCGCAACAATAGTCTATTTCTGGATCTGGATTTAGTGTATCGCCGGTTGGTATTGCGCCGCATCTGCCATGAACAATACGTCTATCGAAGCAAAATTCAATTGAAGTGTACGGTTCTCCATTGCACTTTTCAGTAACCTTATCATCAAGGCAAAAATGTGTGCTTGGGTTATATTCTTCGCCGCCGCACTTTTCAACAATATTATCTTCAAGGCAGAAATGCGTTTCTAAAGTATATTTATCTGTGTCGCAGCAAGCCTCTATGCTTGGATCATAAATTACACCAGATGATACATCGCCGCATCTAGAAACCGAGCTTGAACTTGAAACACCGGAACTGCTACTTAGCACTAGACCACTGGAACTGCTGCTTGACTCAACACTAGAACTGCTGCCTAGCACTGGACCGCTGGAACTGCTGCTTGCCACAGTACTGGAGCTGCTTGGCATTGTGCTGCCATTCAGCACGCACCTAACAGAAAGAGCGGATATTTTTTTGCTGGTACAGGGGTACAATCTATTGCCATTAAATTCATAGCAATGCGCATGCTCTCGCACGCCATCGTCTGAGGAAGTCCACCAAAATGCGCGCTCGCCTCTAAAAATAAAAAAATCTTGATCAAAACCATCTAAAATTTTTTGCCCAGCCAATATAGCATTAAATACGCTAGTAGCGCTAATAAGCTCCCTAGCTCTGCTTTCTCCTAAATCAAACAAAACATCAAAGTCCTTTTTACTCGGCAACCTATAGCCGTTTGGGCAAACATTGTTTGCCGCTTCCCAATCGTATAATCCCCCGTACATATCGCAATTTTGACTAAAATTGCCATAACACCACTTATTCCCTCTTCTTGGTTCCGCATTTGAATTTTCAGCAGACCATATTTGAGAACCAATTTGCACTAAGGAACCGGATTTTACAACTGTTAGCGAAGAATCTGACAACGATGAAGAAGCAGAATTTTCCGCTCCCTTATCGTCACCGGTAGAGCAGGCAAAAACAAATACTGCAAATAAAAACAACCAAATCTTCATAATTTCTGCGACACATTCAATGAAATATGCGTTTCCAATAGCTGAACAGGATCAACCTCGCTCGGAGATGAATCCATAGGCGAACTTGCGCTTGTGTTTTTTGGGAAGGCAATAAAATCGCGAATGGAATCTTGGCCTTCCAAGGTTGCAACAACGCGATCCAGCCCAAGCGCCAAGCCGCCGTGCGGCGGCGCGCCAAACCTGAAAGCGTCTACGAAGAAGCCAAACTTTTCTTTCACTTGCGCCTCGCTCAAACCGAGCAAGTGAAAGACCTTTTCTTGAATATCGGGGTTGTGTATGCGAACAGAGCCGCCTCCGATTTCAACGCCGTTCAAAACCAAGTCGTAGGCTTGCGCTTTGCAGTCTTTCAAGTTTCCGCTGAGCATAATATCTAGATGTTCCGGCAGCGGGCTGGTAAAAGGATGGTGCATGGATGAATAGCGATTTTCTGTTTCGCTATATTCAAACATTGGAAACTCGGTTACCCAAGCAAATTTGCGAACTTGCGGATCCATTAAATCTTTTATGCGTGCTATTTCCAAACGGAGATGCCCCATTGCGTTGGCAGCGATTTTTTCTGAACCGGCAATGAAGAATAGCATATCGCCCGCTTTGCCACCGATAGCATCACGGAGTGCATTCAGTTGGTCTTTTGTAAAAAATTTGGCAACCTGTGTTTCAATTTCATCGCCGTCTTTAACTCGCATCCATACCAGGCCTTTGGCACCATAGCGGCCAACGAATGCGGTTAAATCGTCTATTTGCTTGCGCGTGAAATCAACGCAGCCCTTTGCCGCCAAACCGCGCACAACGCCTTTGTTTGCTACAACGCTTTTGAATACGGTAAAGTCAACGTTTGCGGCAATTTCGCTTACATCGAAAATAGGCAAGTCAAAACGCAAATCGGGTTTATCGGAGCCGTAGCGAAGCATTGCGTCTGCGTATTTAATGCGTGGAATTTCGGGTATTTCAAAGCCCCAGATTTTTGCGAGAACTTCTTTGACAAAGTTATCTAGCATGGCCATAACGTCGCTTTGCTCGACAAAGGACATTTCCAAGTCGATTTGCGTAAATTCGGGCTGGCGATCTGCACGCAAGTCTTCGTCTCTAAAGCATTTTGCAATTTGGTAATATCTATCCATGCCGGCTATCATTAGAAGTTGTTTGTATTGCTGCGGGCTTTGGGGCAAGGCATAAAATTTGCCAGGGTTTACGCGGCTTGGCACAAGGTAGTCGCGCGCTCCTTCTGGCGTGGATTTGCAGAGCACGGGGGTTTCTATTTCTTCGAAACCATTTCTGCGGAAAAAGGCGTGAGTTTCACCCAGAAGCTTGCTTTTAAGCATTAAGTTTTTTTGAATCCAGGGGCGGCGTAAGTCGAGATAGCGGTAGCGGAGCCGTAAATCGTCGTTTTCCTTGCATTCTTCTTTTGGGTCATTGACTGCGAGGGGCGGATTTTCGGATTTATTAAAAATAACAAGTTCGTTTATTTTCACATCGATATCGCCGGTGGAAATTTTTTCGTTTTCCATTCCTGCAGGGCGGCTTTGGACTTCGCCTGTTACTTGAATTACAAATTCGTTTCTTAAAGTGTCTGCTATTTTATGCACATCTGCATTGTGTTCAGGATTGAAAACCACCTGTGTTTTGCCATATTTATCGCGCAAATCAACGAATATAACACCGCCTAAATCGCGACGCCTGTCAACCCAGCCGCAAAGAGTAACTGCTTTTCCAATATCATTTTTGCGTAATTCCCCGCAATTATGTGTGCGTTTCATTTAAACCTCTAATTATGTGTGGAAAGTAATGTAGAAAATACACCCCCCACTAAAGTTCCAAATTTCGCATTTCGCAGGATATTCTGTTTATGGAAGAGATTAGAATATCTGGCTTAGGGTGGTGATGATTTTTCTATATTTGTAATAACAAACGGAGAACAATGTATGAATGCTACTGTTACAGTTCGTATGGATGAGAGGCTTAAAAAGCAAAGCGAGCAAGTTTTCAAAGATATGGGGCTTAATATGACGACAGCTTTTACAATTTTTGCTAAAATGGTTGTAAGGCAGGGTAAAATACCATTTGAGATATCAAGCGATCCTTTTTATAGCGAAGCAAATCAAGCAAGATTGCACAAAGCAGTTGCAGATTTAAATGCTGGTAAAGGCAAAGTTCATGAGCTTGCAGAGGTAGCTAGTGCTTAAAATCTGCAAAAAATCTATACCATTCTGCAATAATATCGTTTTTATTCGTTTCTATATATTCAAGTGCTGCTGACAATTCTTTTTGAGACAGGCTGCTATTATTATTTGCTACTTCTAAAGAACCATCAGGCTTAATCCAAACCTTTGTTGCATTTTTTTCCTGTTTTCCTCTGCTTATGTGGATATGTACTGGTTCTAGTTTATTTCCGCTAAATTCATTTGACCAAAAGAAGAACACGAGCCCTAGGTAATCCATCAAGACTTTAGGCATTCTAACCCTCCTCCTTTTTGTGCGTATTCCCACACGAGAAAAGAATTATTTCTCAAGTATTTTTTAAGTTGCAAAAGTTCATTTTGACTAAAACCATAAGTTTTACTGAATTCTACAGCAGGCAGTTCACCTTCAGCGAAATCAAATTCTTCATTGTTAGAGCGTTCAAAGTACACCCTAACCCTGCGACCCATTGCTGTATTTTCCATATCAGAATGAGTAAACACAACATTATTCACTGTTGAAAAGTAATGTTTCATAATGCATAATGTAGAAAACTTTCTAGCTTGGGATGGAGGGTGTAAATTGAATATTGAAGCTCTCTTGCTAAAAAGAGGGTGGCTGGGGCGGCACCGGAATTATTCCTCCGGCTGACCCAACCACCTTCTACCCATAATATACATAATTTTTTCGAAAAGAGTGACAAAAAGTGAAAAAAGTTAACAATAAAGCTT
>JAITFT010000172.1 GCA_031281155.1 Candidatus Fibrimonadaceae bacterium | reverse complement strand
CGAAATTACACTGGGACAAACCAAAATGGCATTTTCAGTTAAACTTATCACCTTATCGCCGTCAGGCTCATCAGCAATAGCGGCTATTATTGCACTAGTATCTAAAACAATTTCCATGAGAAAAGAATATACTATATCAAAAGAAAAAGTCAAGTGTACGGTGTATGTATTTTCATACACTGTTTACATTGAATTATATTCCCATCGTTCCCAACACAGCAGGCACCACAGCTGGCACCGCAACCGTAGGAAAACCCCAAAGACCTCTCGCGGAGACGCAAAGAACGCAGAGAACGCGGAGCATTTGTCCGTAAATTTAATTTTTTTCCAAGATATCTTTATTTTTGTACCATAAATTCTTCTCTGCGATCTCTGCGTCTCTGCGTCTCTGCGAGAAATTTTTCGGACACAGCTGGCAGACACCTTTTTTTTTTTGGGGTATTTTTTATTTACTCTAACCCGTTATCTGCTACGAGTTTTCGGAGGCGAGCGATTTCGGTGTTGGCATTGGCGATGACGGTTTGGTACTTTGTGTTCATTTTCTTTAATTTTTCCCCCAATTTTTTCTCCAATTCTTTTCTCCCATATACTCTTTCGCAATGACGATCTAAAATAAACTTTTCTTCGCTCATAATGCGTATGCGCTCTTCTTCTTCGCGACTGATTCTCATTAAAACTTCGTTTGCCATAGCTAAGGCTTCCTGTATTCTGCTAACTGTTTTTCAAGTTGGGCGATTTTAGCATCTTTGTCGGTGAGTACTTTCTTAAATTTATATGCAATTTCGCTTTCACGATCTTTAATAAACTTTTCTTCGCTCATAATGCGTATGCGCTCTTCTTCTTCGCGACTGATTCTCATTAAAACTTCGTTTGCCATAGCAATTCCCTCACTTTTATTAAGTATCTCATTTATCTTATCACATTTTCCTGCCTTTGTCAAATTTTGAAAATAAAAAGCCCATAATTCTGAAGGTTCCATATCTTCTATCGGTTTTTTCGCTATTGTTTTTACTTTAGACAGTTCGATGGTTATTATCCGAGTTTTTCCTTCAAGTGATACATTATGAACAGGATCGTAGTACAAAAACGTATGGAAGATTTCTTTGTCAGCAAAAAATCTTCTTTTTGCTAAAATGGCAATTTGATAGGTTTGTTTTAGGTCATTGTAACCCTTTTCAATTCCGCTTATTTCCTGAGTTGTTAAAAGTTTGCTTGCATGGTATTCCAATCGAACAGGTTCATAAGGTTTTGGGTGAAAGCTCATTTCGACATTGATTCTTTCTCCGTTTTCTGCCACACAATTAATGTCAAAACGAATTTTGCGTTCCCCTAAACTATCGATTGGCGGTTCGTTTGCCACGATAGTATCGATAGTAACATCTCTGCCAATAAGTGCAGAAACCAGTTTTGACAAAGCTGTTCTGGACTCATAAGTTTGTTTTGTAAAAACAGCTTTAAAAACGTTGTCTTTACGAATGTCCAATGGCTTGTCATTTTCAAGAATTTGATAATTTTTTTTCATAGATCACTCCATATAAGTATTTTTAGCTATCAAAGATAGCCGCTTTCTAAGAAAGCTGCTTTCATGGAAAGCTTCAAAGACAAAAATTGTCAGAAGGACAATTAATTATCTTTATACATATATATGGGGTGCAGATGCGTGGTGCTTGTAACCTCGACCGAGCCTGTCGTAGACAGGCGAAGGTTCCCCTCTCGACCGAAAATGAAAAAACTTTTAAATATTTTGCGAATTTAGTTTGAGTGACGTTGCAAAGTGCAAATTATCGTAATATTAGGGGGTGGTGGGATTCTTTTAAACCACAGCTGGCACACTGTTTATTGGTTTCAACACAAAAGGAAACCTACTTGAAATAATGTATAATGAATGAAAACAATGACAGATGAAGAAGCTGATGCTTTAGATGAATACTATACAAAAAATCCGCCCAGAGTTGATCCCAGCAAAAATGGCGGTTTTGCGCGAAAATCATTTAAGTTGGTAGCCATAGATAACCTATGTGCTGATTATTTAATAACAAAAGCAGGCAGAGCGAATGGAACATTGATTGAAGTTTTTGAGGAGGAGTAAAATGAAATACAAGAGTGATATTTTAGAAATGATTCATGAAAATGCAACCGCTAATTACGAAATAGGTGCGATTTCTGAAGCTAGAATGCGTGAATATGATGAAATGTGCTTTATAAATGACAGTGGTACTGCTCAAAAATATGAAACTGAAAAGGTGCAACCTGTAGAGCTTGTTGCTGTCTAAATCTTACTCCTGGCATGGTGCCAGCTGTGGTGTCGTGGACACATAAAAGGGGCTCCCACTTCCGCAAAGTCCCCCCCCCTTTTCAAGCGGCAGAGTTACCCGCCGCTTTTGGTGTCTGGCACCAGTTTCGATTTTTTTTATTAATTTAGCTAGTCGCTGATAATAACAGTGGATGTTGGTCCGTCCCAAACAATATTCCATCGGGACATAATATCTCTGCCTATAAGCATTTGGAAAGGCAGAGGTATAACTGGGTTTGATAATTCGCAAGAGCTGATTTGAAGGTTTCGAAATGGCATAAGACTTGCTCCTGGGAAACTAATATCAACTACAAAATCAGTTGCTTGTCTTAAGCCAGCTGCTGTGTTACTAGGTGATTCGCCTGTAGGGATAAGGTTCAATTGCTTTGCTAATGCAATATCAATTGAAGTTTTACTTGCGCCAGTGTCAAAATGAGCTGTTATTTGTGCTGTTTTTACAGATTGTGGATTGTTAGGTATTTGAAATGCTGTTGCAGTAGAAATTAATACAGGTATATTAAATCCACTCAACATGAGCGGAATATGCGATACCTTAATATTTATTTTAATATCCTCTGGCAGGGGTGGTGATGTTTGAAAACCAAAATTGAGCGCTCTAATTGATCCCACTATTCCCTCTTATGCAGGCGCGTAAGCTGAGTATAAAAAACCAGTCGTTTCTGTTTTTGATATTATCTGCTGTATAACATAATCACCTGGTTGATATTTAGAAACCGCGTCACTTAGTGCGTTTTCAAATGTATCAAAAAAACCATCAATTTTTTTATTTTGTACTAGCGCGTATTTATGCTTATACAGTGGTTCTGAGAAAAGTTCATCAAATTTACTATAAAAAAACTTTAAATTTTCTTGCTGTTTATCAGATAACAAATCTGCCATAACAACCCTCCAATTTATAAAATATTCGCTGTTTCATATAATCAATATCGCATTTTTTTAAGGGAAAATCAAGTCCAAAATTCACGTTGAGTCGGTATTTTACGACAATATTGCATTGTTTTTAAGAAAGGTGCCTGGCACCATGCCGGTAACTGCTCACCGCCCTGTTCGGGCGGTTCGGGCCCCCAAAATCACCTCACAATCCCAGCGTTTTTCTTATGCCGGCGTAACTTTCGGGCATGAGTTTTACATCGACTACGGCTGGGAGTTTTTCGCCGGGGTTAATGTCGAACGCTTTTTTGAAGTCGTTTGCAGTTGCTACTTTTGCGTATTCATCTGCTGCAATAGTAATTAATGCGTTGACTTCTTTTGCATAATCTGGTTTGCTAATTTGTTCTCTTAGAATCGAATTATCCAAGTCTTTCTTTTTATTTCTTATAGAAGCGTATTTTTTGCAAATATCATTATAGTATGGCTGTTTTTTTAAATACTCTAACATATCCGGCGCAGCCAGGTTATCAGTTATTAGATTTGCCAATGCATTTGAATCATACGACATTTGCAGATTAGATTTCAATGTTTCAAACATTACATTATCCAACTGATCAGTTTTTTGGTTAAAAGCTGATAGAGCGGAAGCAGTTGGTTTTTCCTCCTTGAATGTATAGGCTGTGTCAAAAGTATTCCAAAGGGCGATCATTTCTTCAATTTGAGATATAGTGTGACCTCTAAAACCATAAAGAAGACTTGAACCGTATAAATCGCGAGGCCAGTTCCCTCCCGCTTTTCTTACGTTGGATGTGTTTGTCGAGCTGGCAATTGTGTTACACATTTGGTGACAGACACCCGTAACAGCGTAAATCAGTCCTGAACTATCTCCAAGGTTCCTCCAGCCACCGCTTTTTCTATTGTAATTTGTGCGATTTGGGTCGACATCGTTAGTCCAGGTTGCCAGACGGCGGGCTATTAGATGATTACAATCCAACTCTTTACCAAGCTTCTTTTTAGTACTATAATTTTCCAATATAAAAAATTCAGCAGGAAAAGTATTTTGCGGATCATCAGTTCCGCCATAACAGGGAAACGATATGGTTTTATTGTTAAATGTCATTTTTGCGTAAGTGTGGTGGAATCCAGGCGACAAAACATAATAGCCAACTTTCATTTTACCCGATAGGGGATCCTTGATAACTCCGTCCACACATCTGGGCGTTCCAAACAATGCGCATTTTCCATTGTCACATCTTGAGGTTTTTGCATTACTGCATTTCCCATTAACCGGTATGCCTTCGATACAGTGTTTTGTTCCCCATATCGTGCATCTATCTCCATTACACTCTGATGTCCACGCTTGTGGACATTCATTTGTTTTGTTTGTTTCCATGATTCTAAGTTCTCCTTGCTAAGTTATTGTTTGGCGTCTTAATCCTATCCACTAATTATTTTATCAGATTTTTTTATTTTTTCATAGATATTTAATTTTAATTCGTGTTAATTCGTGCTGATTCGTGGACAAAAAAGAATCCTCGCCACCCCCTAATATTACGATAATTTGCACTTTGCAACGTCACTCAAACTAAATTCGCAAAATATTTAAAAGTTTTTCCCGTTTCGGTCAAGCACCACGCAGGTACACACCCATATATAGGTGGACCTTTTTACAAAGGTACTATCATTATTTATGAGGTTATCATGAAAAAAGACGTATTTATTTCTCCGCTGGAAGAC
>JAITFT010000162.1 GCA_031281155.1 Candidatus Fibrimonadaceae bacterium | reverse complement strand
TGAGAATATTGCTGGATGTTATAGAGAAATTTGGTAAGCCTAAAGTTATTCGGACTGATAATGAATCTGTGTTTACTTCGCGCTTGTTTCGTTTTGCTCTTTGGCTGCTTGGTATTCGTCATCAGCGAATTATGCTTCATTGCCCTTGGCAGAATGGGAGGGTGGAAAGATTTTTTGGGACTTTCAAATCTTATGCGGATAGGGTTGTTTTTAGTGCGAAGTATTTGCAGGCTGCTTTGGATGAGTTTGTTTGTTGGTACAATTTTGTTCGGCCTCATCGGCATTTGGGGGGTAGGACTCCTGGGGAGGCGTGGAGTGGAGTTGAGCCTTATGAGCGGGCACCCAAGGTGTGTCGGAAGTTTAGCGGTTGGGATGGGATGTTGCGAGGGTATTGGATGGGTTACGGGTAGCTTTTGTTTTTTGGGCATGGGGAGAATTGCGTCCGTCCGCATAGATTGTGGGTTGCTGTTTGGGAAAATGCTGTTTTTGGTGAGATTTTGCTGTTGAGGAAAGACGGCTATTGGCTCATTTTGCCGTTGCGGACGGCGGACGGGGCAACGGGGCAACAATCATTATAGGCAACGTATAGGAATGGGACACCAGTAACGCACTAATGTGATTACTGGGGGTGGAATATGCGTACAATCTACTTCAGTTATAATCTTAGTTTTTGGAGTGCAATCATCTCCAAATGATTTTACTTCATCATCATATGTAAATTCCCTTGTTTGATCTGCTTTCATATTCACAGATAAACAGTACCAAGGGTTTACATTTATCGTAAGCTCCCTGTTTTCGTGTAGTATAAAATAAGAAGACTCTTCTGAAAAGTTTCCCGCAAATGTTATTTTAGTGTATTTAGGAGAAAAATACACCATCCAGCCTCTTCTAGGTTCTTTTACGAAAAAAGTGTTTTTGCAAATTTTTACTTCAATTGTAGGAGTTTTTATTTTAAATTCAAGAATTTTGACAATTTCTTTATTTTGAAATGAAATTTCATATATTCCTTCATCAGAGACAAGTTGGTAGTCATTTTTTTTTCGATAAATAACAGGATTATGCAATTTAGGAAATTTTGCTGCCTCTCTATATTTGAAAAAAAAATTACTTCTTTCAGAGTTTCTTGCCAAACCATGCTTTTCTTCATTATTTTCGTAATAAGGATAAGGCTCGTATTCATAAGTTTCTTCGCAGATTTCGGCAGTTCTCCGTCTAATACTTTGTTCCATTATTTTTTTATAAATTTCCCTTTCTCTTTCCTTGGCGCTTTTATCATAGCTATGAGCTTCACTAATCGTATATTTTTCTTTACTACTACCATTGCTATAGTAACTATAAGTTTCACTAATAATAGCTTGATATAATTCCTCTAAATTTGCATATTTGTCAAATGAATGATTAAAATCTATAACACTATCAACGATAAAAATATCTTTGCTAGCCGAAACGAACATAAGAACATCTGGCCAATCGGAATGATAAAGATAAGCATGTGTGTTATCAATGCATCCTCCTGAAGTGAATTCGGAAGAATGGGTTGAAAACAGCTTGGCCATAAGAGTTTCGCATTCTGAATTTTTAAAGCAACCACTAATTCCTATTGTTGCTACGAATAAAAAGAAAATTTTTAGTGCCATATTCATTCAGTCTCCTCCAAGATTTTTTTTATCCTTGAAGGACAATATCCAAAAAACATCATTGATTCTTTTTTTGGTTTTAATTTTCTTGCGATTAAACAATGACCAGATTTTATATTTGCTGTAACTTCTCCACTTTCATACAACATAAGGTAAGAATAATTTTCAGGAAGAAAGTAGGATTCAGAAAACATTATTTTGGTGTATTCTGGAAAAAAATGCACTTTATTTTTTGCAAGGCGTATTCTGTTGTTTTTTGAAAAAAAAGCCCCTGGACAATAGTTTACTGGCTCATATACTGACACGTAATCTGTTTGTATTTCGTAAAATTCAAGAATTTTAATCATTTTTTTTTCTTGAAATAAAATTTCATATACTACATTACGATCAACAAGCTGATAGCTATTTTTTTTCCGATAAATAATAGGATCATGTAATGAATAATTTACATCATATAAATATTGTTCGTTGCGAATGAGTTTTTTAAAAAGCTCACTATCAGCTTCATTAAAACTTTCTATTTTACTACTCGAATAGAATCTAGAACCTTTATATTTGGAACCTTCTAGATTTGCAAGTGTAGCAATTTTTCCACTATCAATTTTATTAATTGCTTGCTCTAATTCCTTCATATTTGCATACTTAGCGAATGAGTGATTAAAGTCTATAACGCTATCCGTGACAAAAGTATCTTTACTGACAGAAACAAATTTAAGAACATTATGATTACTAGAGGGATAAAGATAAGCACGTTTAGAGTCAATGCAACCACCTGAAATAAATTCAGATGGGCGAGAGGAGAATAATTTAGCCATAAGAATTTCGCATTTTGATGCTTTGGAGCAACTGTAAATTCCCATTGTAGTTATAAATAAAAAAGTGAAAAACAAAAAAAAATTCATTTTCTTTTTCCTTTGTTTTGATATTTCTTAATATTTCCCAAATGGACCTGACCTAAAACCTCATCGTATTGCTTAACACCATGTTCTGCTAATTCTGGAGTTGTATAATAAATATGACCGCTAGGTGTTATGGCCAAAACACCCTTTCTTATGTATTTATGGACACTGTGTCCTAAATCGCTTATTGGTCGCTCCTCATTCTCATAAAAATCACGTTCGAATGCCAAGGATAATGGACCTTCATCGGTATGTACATGTGCCATAAACTTATCATCATCATCATATTTATAATCTGTACCAACAGAATGTTTTATTCCTTCTACAATTTTAATATTAGTTTTTCCAACATGAGCGGTGAAATAATATTCTATTTTCTCAGGATTTGCTGCTTTTTCTTGCAGTTGTTTTAAACCAAAAACAACATTTGGATCTTTCAAAATAGAAAGACCTTCTTTATACGCTTCTTTTACCAAATTAGAGAAATTTCCTTGTTGATTGTTAGATTCAACATCGTTACGAACAATATTTTTTGTATTTTTTTTTACGTCCTCCGCTTTTGAATCTTTCTCAATATTTGGCAAATAAATTTTATTCCCTGCGTAAATTTTGTTTGAATCTTCAATGGCATTATCTGCAGCTATATCTTCAACAGTTAAATCTGTGCCAAATTCTTCATTAATTTTGTCTCTGATTCCACTTAAAGTATCTCCCCACTCAATTATTCCTACCCCCGCTTCCGTTTCCATATCAAACATTCCATCAGGATCCAGCCTATTAATCGGATTTCCAGAACAGTAGATATATGAGCTTTGATGCGGCAGCTTACTTGCCATTGGATCAACAGCCGTCCATCGCCCAAGCCAGCCGGAGTAATACCTCGCCAGCATATAATACAACCCGCTCTCTTCATCTTTCTCTTTGCCCGTGTACCTGTATCTTTTTTGGCTTACTTCACTCGCACCATTACCTGCTTGATAACTTGTATCGCCATAAGGGTAATATTCTTCGTACGATATTATACTTGCCGTACCGTCTAATTCCAATGTAGCCGATTCAATGTTATTACTAAGCTGATACCTTTGCACTATTGCTGGATTAGCAATTTGTCCGTTTTCATAAGTTTTCGTTTCAACAAGCGCAATTCGTTTCTTGTCATCCATTATGTGAAGCGTTTCTCTTTCCAAAATCAAAGAGCCTGTAGAATCTTTTTTCCTAAAAATCTCAAACGAGCCAAGATAAAGCCGTGTCTCTACAATATTTCCTTTCTCAACAACCTTTCTTACACGCTCACCACTCCCATCATAGTTATAATACGCTTCAGTAGTACCTTTCGTAATATGCCTCAGCCTTTCCGCAAAGTCCCACTCCATATTTTGCAAGTGAGGCATCTCTGTCATTGAGCCGTGCTCGTTATATACATAATTCACGGCTGGACTGCTGCCGACTTCTGTAGATAGCAGCCTATTATTGCCAGTAGCATAATTATACGCTCTATTCCACACAACGCTGCTATTGGCTTTATGTATCAAATTTAAAATATTCCCAACTTCGTCATATTCCCACTCTCGCGTATATCTGCGTAATGCCGCAGTGTCATTTGGTATTGACGTATGAGCATTAGGGTATCCGTCCTTCTCAAAATCAGTATCCGCTTCGTTACCAGCATGCTCTCTACCCGTAGCCTTCGTCAATCGATACAAAGCATCATACTCAAACGTCTGGCTTGGGTTTACAAAAAAAAAAAAAAAAAACACAACATCTTGCGCATCATCTCTTATCTCGGTAATATTGCCAACAGGATCATACGTGT
>JAITFT010000143.1 GCA_031281155.1 Candidatus Fibrimonadaceae bacterium | reverse complement strand
TTGTGCTGTGCTGTGCTGTGCTGTGCTGTGCTGTGCTGTGCTGTGCTGTGCTGTGCTGTGCTGTGCTGTGCTGTGCTGTGCTGTGCTGTGCTGTGCTGTGCTGTGCTGTGCTGTGCTGTGCTTATTATAGCATAATCTATACCTGATGGTAAAGGTCTGTTAAGCGAATAGCATAGGAAATGAGTCATTGAGAGTAATATAGAAAATGAAAAAGGCACTACCGTTCCCGCCAAGAGCCGGTTTAAGCACAATGCCTAATTTTCTAAATATCCCACACGGAGATTGCCATTGCCTCTGGAGATAACGGTTGCAGTTCGGAGCAGAGGCATATTTCGCAGCCGTAACCGAGCTTTTCGTGTTTGGCTAAAACTTTGAATGAGGAAATATCGCTTCTGTCTGGAGTTGCGTGCTTTTTGATTTCAACAGGATAATATTTTCCGTTTTGGTAAATCAACAAATCTATCTCGCAGCCTTTTTCGTCTCGGAAAAAATATAAATTCGGTTTTTCTCCATTATGCAAATAGGATTTTATAATTTCGCTAATTACAAAAGTTTCAAAAAATGCTCCCGATGATATTCCAGTTTCCAACGCTTCCGATGCAGTCCAACCGGCAAGATACGCAGCAAGGCCTGTATCTAGAAAATACATCTTTGGTCTTTTGATTAGTCTCTTGGTTATATTTTTAAAATAAGGCTGCAAAAAATAAATTATTCCGGAAGCCTGCAAAACAGATAGCCACTTTTTTGCTGTTGGTTGTGAAATTCCAACATCTTTTGCTATATCCGCAATATTCAATTCCTGCCCGGTTCTAGCAGCAGAAACTTTGAGAAAAGTTAAAAAAGCAATTTCATCACCAACATTTATGAGTTGTTTAACATCTCGTTCAAGATAAGTGCGAATATACGAATCATAAAAATCTTTTCGGCTTTTTTCATCTCTGTAAATAACATCTGGGTATGAACCCTGCCATATTATTTTGAATGTATCTGGTATATTGCGCCTTTTAAGTTTAGATGGCGGCCTTGCAGAAGGCAAAAAGGGTTTTTGTTCTAATCCGAGTCCTTGACGTTCGTAAATCGACAAGCCCAGCATATCGATGATAATTACTCTGCCTGCAAGAGACTCTGTGATATTTTTCATCATATTGTATTGCTGAGAGCCTGTCATCCAGACTCGCCCGCGTTTATCCGAAGCATCTACCAGCATTTTGATATATGAGAACAATTCTTCTGCGTATTGAATTTCATCGATAAGAACTGGCGTAGAATAGGTTTCAAGAAAACCTTTTGGATCTGTTTTTGCAAAGGCAAGGTCAGCCTTGTTATCTAGGGTTACATATTTGCGTTCCGGAGTTTTGGCATGTTTTAAAAGAGTTGTTTTGCCTACCTGCCTAGGTCCGTTTACAAGCAGCACCTTATCGTTCTTGGATATTCGCAAAATTTCCGGAGTTAAAGTTCGTTCAAGATATTTTCTGTTAGCCATTTTGATAATATAGAAAAAGCGTAATTCTAAAGTCGAAGTTTAGAATTACGCCTTTTGCCAGCTAAAAGCTACAAAGCTATTAGGGCTCAATGCCTAATCGAATTTGTTATTCTGTTTAGAAAATATTCTTGCGGGAGTTTCCTTTCTGTTATGCGCCAGCATAAAGTGTTTCCAAAAAGCACAATGCACCAAAAGCCAAAGAGCAAAAACATAAGCATTGGGAGAATTGCGAGCGAGCCATAAAGCAGCGACCATCTTGCAAACATATTAGCTTGCAAAAATATCATAACTGCGATAAAAAAACCTAAGGCTACGAATGTAAAAATAGCCGATATAAGAGCCGGTAGCCATCTTTTTATTGTTTTCTTAAGCGCTGCCCTCCAAAAACCGCCTTCTTCTGGAACATAAGGCATATAGCAATACAAAAGCCACAAAGCAATGAAAAATAAAGCCAGCAAAGCTATTGGAATGCTTAAGCCAACCAGCAATTCGCCAAATTTTCCAAAGGGCAGGCTTTGAACTAAAATAGCTTCCAAAATACCGTGCATATAACGCAAAAACATGCTGAATATACCAATGCCAGCCGCAAACAAAAGCAAAAAGGGAATAAACACAGCGGCTTTTTGCCCATAGCCACGTGCTTCATTAATTCCCCAAACTATATTCATATTTGTTTCTATGGTATCTATGGCCAATAAAAATGTAACCAGCAAACCTACTCCACCTATAATTCCTAAAGAGCCAAGCCTTATTTCCTGTACTTTCATTAAAAACGGCATAACTACATCTAAATCTACCAGTATTTCGGGCAAGCGGCTTGGCAAATAGTTTATAAACAAATCGCCCATGCCCAGCGAAAGGCTTATTGACGTTAGCAAAATAAGCAATGGAACAGCTGCAAATAGCGATGTGTATGCAAGCGCAGTAGCTCTTATTGTGCAGTGCTCAAGCAAAAATATTCTGATGCTGTCGTAAATAATACGCACAGGCAAAATTCGTTTGCTCATCCAAATATCAAGCTTTGTCCAAAAACCGGTATTTTCCATCTAAGCCTCTAAAAGCCTCATTAACACTTCCAACTCTCTTTCAGTATCGATAAAACCAACCTCTATAACTGCTTGCATAGGTATTGTTGCTAGAAAACGCAAGGGGTGCTTGCTGCTTGAATATATGTTTGCGAGAACGAGTGAGTTAGCTGTTATTTTTTCGCTAAATGTTAAAACAATAACGCCTTGTTTGCGGGCAATGCCTGTTATGGAAAAATTTTTTGCCAGCAATCCAATTTTCGCAGACACCAAAAGCATTTCAGCTGGTTTTGGAATAGGGCCAAATCTATCTCTCAATTCATCTGAGAGCGAAGCGATTTCTTCAATGCTTTCAATGCGTGCAATACGTTGGTAAATGGAAATTCTAGCAAGACCGTCTTCTATCCAAGGTTCGGGCAGATAGGCATCTACACGTAATTCCAAACGAGGCTGAATATTGGTGTCATCCTTGGTTCCGCGCAATTCTTCAACCGCTTCCTTAACCATTCGCACATAAGTTTCAAAGCCTATTTCCGCTATAAAACCATGCTGCTCCATTCCGAGCAAATTCCCCGCTCCGCGAATTTCCAAATCTCGCATTGCAACCTGATAGCCCGAACCCAAATCGGTAAAGCGTTCCATAGCGGCAAGCCTTTTGTGTGCAGATTTAGATACTCCTGTACCGCCTTCTGGAGTTACTAAATAAGCTTTTGCCTGCACGGCGGAGCGGCCAACTCTGCCTCGCAGCTGGTACAGTTGCCCAACGCCAAATTGCTGGGCGTTCATTATTATTATGGTGTTTGCATTCGGCACATCAAGGCCAGATTCTATTAAAACCGTGCAAACTAAAACATCAAACTCCTTATTAATAAAAGCAGCCATGGTTTTTTCCAGTTCACTATCGGGCATTTGAGCGTGAGCGATTGCTACTCGCAAATTCGGTACCCACTCTTCAACGTCTGCGGCAAGCTGCCCTATGGTTAGCACTTTATCGTTCACCACAAAAACTTGCCCGCCTCTTTCTATTTCGTCTTGCACGGCAAGGGCTAAAACAGCGTCGTCTCGCTCCATTATTTTTGTTTCCACAGGCAAGCGGTTAAGTGGGGGAGTATTTATAAAGGAAATATCCCTTACTCCTGTCATGGAAAGCTGCAAGGTTCTTGGAATTGGCGTTGCACTCATGGCAAGAGTATCTAAAGCGAGCCGCAATTCCCGCAAGCGTTCTTTCTGCTTAACTCCAAATTTTTGTTCTTCATCAACAATAAGCAAAGCCAAATCCTTGAATTTAATACTGGTGCTAAGCAAGGCATGCGTGCCAACTACCAAGTCAATTTTTCCTGCCTCTAAATCTTTGTAGATTTCTTTTTTTTCCGCATTCGTTTTATACCTGTTCACAAGAGCTATATTTACGGGCCAAGCAGAAAAACGCTCTGTAAAAGATTGGAAATGCTGGGCGGCTAGTACGGTTGTTGGCACCAAAACGGCTGCTTGTTTTTTTGCATTAACGCATTTGAAAATCGCTCGCATTGCAACTTCGGTTTTCCCAAAGCCAACATCTCCGCATAAAAGCCTATCCATTGGCTTTTGCTTTTCCATATCGCTTTTGATTTCCTTTGCGCTGCGGGCTTGGTCGGGAGTGGGGGAGAAGGGGAAGTCGTTTTCGAACTCTTCTTGCAATTTGGAATCAAACGGAAATGCGAAACCTTGAATCAGCTCTCTTTTTGCATATAAATCTACAAGAGCCTTGGCAATTTGCGCAATGCGTTTTTTTGCTCTTTCTTTGGCATGTTCCCAATTTTTTGTGCCAAGCCTGTTGAGAGCAGGTGGGTCAGCATCTTCGCTTCTAATCAATTTTTCCAATTTGTGCAAGTCGCTAACGGGGAATGAAAGCCGTGCTTTTTCGGCATATTCCACCATCACGCAATCAACTTGCGCTCCCAAAGCATCAATGCGAGCAAGCCCTAAATATTTACCAACTCCGCATTCTTCGTGAACAACAAAATCGCCGTTTGCTAAAGAATCAGCAAAAACAGCATTGCGCAAACTGGCCGATTTGTGCTTCTTTTTAGTTATGTGCCCAAACCTATTGAAAATTAAATGATCGCTTAAAAGCGCAAAAGAATTATCGCCACACCAAAAGCCTTCCGTAATATGCCCAACCAAAACTTCCTTAACAGCGCTCTCCTGCGATAAATGATAAAGCCTGAGCGCTTGCCCTTGCGTAGGCGCAAGCAAAAAAACTTCACCGCTCTTTGCAGCATATTCTGCAATTTCCTTCTCCACTCCACGAAAGTTAGAAGAACGGATTTGGGAAATAAAATCGGGATAATCCTTTAATCGAGGGCATCGGGGTTCAGACAACTGTGAGAAGTTTATAATTGGATGTTTTTCTAGCTGGTCTGAGAGTTCTAGTGGCAGGTTGTAGTAGTCTTCGGTTATTATTGAGTAGTTTGTTAAGAAGTCGAATGGGGTTGTAGGGGCGTGATTAATCGTACTCTTGCAAACTTCTGCGAAGTTCATTGGAAAAATCTTTACGCTTTTTAAGTTTTCCAAAGAGCGTTGTGTGAAAATATCGAATATTCTTATGGATTCCAGAGTGTTGCCCCAGAGTTCCAAGCGTATTGGGTGTTCGCATAAAAGCGAGTTTACGTCTATAATGCAGCCCCTAATGGAAAAATCGCCTACGCTTTCTACAATGGGCTGTTCGTTGAAGCCTCTTGAAATAAAAATCTCTCGCAAATTGTCTTCGCTTAAAGTATCGCCGACTTTCAAGTTTAGGGTTCTTTCTTCCAGTGTTTTTGCAGAAGGCAATTCTGTTTGCAGAGCGTCTATGTTTGCAACGACTATTTTTGTGCCTTTTGCATTTTGAATAAATCTGAGTTTTTCCTCTAAAATTCCGCTGAAAATCCTTGATTTATTTTCATCTTTCGAAATGGGCAACGATAGCAAATCTAATTCGTCTATTTGCCCAGATAAATTTTCAAGCCATGAATCGAGGGTCTTTTGATTTTTGGTTATTATTAAAATAGGTTTTTCATTTTTCAAAAACTGCCTTGCCGCCCACACAGACTGAGCAGGAATTCCCAAATTATTGCAATGCGCAACTCCGCTTTGGGGGAATTGCAGTGTGTCTAATGCTGGTATTGATTCTTCGGTTAAAAACTGCGTTAGTGTGCGGAATTTCATAAAGCGGTATTTTTACCCAAACAATCTGAGTTTAATCACCAGCAAAAACGCTTCGGATATTATGCCGCCGCTCATTTTTGATGTGCCTTTTGTTCGGTCTGTGAAAACTATGGGGATTTCTTTTATTTTTAACTTTTTTTTCCACAACTTGTGCGTGGTTTCTATTTGAAAACAA
>JAITFT010000070.1 GCA_031281155.1 Candidatus Fibrimonadaceae bacterium | reverse complement strand
TGGCTTGAAAACATTCGCAAAACCCGCTCTCAGAATTCGGCGAGGGAGCTTGTGAGGCTGGCTAAAAAATTCTGGGAATTCGGCATGGAAAGAGGTGCCTGGAAGGGCTTGAATCCGTTCAATAAAAAACACCTAAATGATTCAACGCAGTTAACTTCACGGCAAACTCAAGGGTTCTCCGCGAACTCGCCGGCTCGTTCGCTAGGGGGGGGGGGTCGCTATCTTTCTTCTTCAAGTGAAAAATATTTAACTCCGCATCAAATACAAAGCACCCTTGCATGCGCGCGTGACCCTGAGACTAGAGCTTTTTGGGCGTGTTGCGCATTGGCGGGCCTCAGGCAGGGGGAAGCGGCTGGGCTTACGTTGCAGCAATTGTCGTTTGGGAGTGGGGAGTGGGGAGTAGGGAGTGGCGGTGCAAAGATTGTTGGCTTGCCTGCAAGAGGAAACGCTCCGGATTTTGTGGAAATCAGCGAAGAACTGCATTTAATTTTACAAACTCTACTCCCTACTCCTCACTCTCCACTCCCCAAAAACTCTCAACTCTTCCCAAACCTCCCCAAACACGCTTCGCAGAGAACGCGAGATTTGCAAAAATCCACTCCCTACTCCCTACTCCCCACTCCCCTGACATTCAACTTGCTACGTTACTCCTACGGCGCGAACCTAATTTTGCAGGGGGCAGATTTGGAGACTGTGCGGCGGAAGATGCGGTTCGCTATGCTTTGCGAGGTGGTGAATTTGTATGGAGGACTTCTGGGGTGAGAATATCCGTTGTTGGTTTGCTAGCCAAAAGTTTCAAAACCCAATTGTTTAGCAACGGCGAGCATATTTTTATCGAAGGAGCAAAGGACAATGTTTTGTTCTCTGCTATTTTCTTCAAAGTAAAGAGCGGTTGCGAGATGAATAGCATCCAAGCTTTTGCAACCTGCAAGAGCTTTGTTTTGGGCAATAGCACTTCCAAAATGTTCTTCTATAGGTTTATAAAAAACATCGTCCAGCAAATTATTGAGAGTTTTTTCTTTTTTGTTAAGCCAATCAGCATCAAAGAGATGCCGATTAGTTTTGTAGTGTCGCTGCAAAGAAATACAAGCTTCTATCCTAAGAAGAATAGAACTAACTCTTACTTTGCTGGAGTTCCAAGCAAGCCATGCGTCATCAAAACGTTTTTCGTCGAACAAAATGGCGAGCAGCAACGAAGAATCGAAATACGAATACATAAATTAAAACCTGTCTGCACGAGAGTATTCGTATGCACTCCACCAATCAGGCCCGGGTTCTGGTCTTTCAGGTTTTACGGTAGGTTTAATATTCTTAGGACCAATAATGCGACCAGCGGCGGCTTCTTCAATGAGCCATTCTTGAAAAGTCTGCGGACGAGTCTTTACCCTTGGAGCAGAAGCTCGGCTAATTTTTGTTTGCGTTCTCTCAATGGTTGCGGTTTTCATAGGGATTCCTCTCTAGGGGATAAGGTAGAAAAATTCAGGGAGGCGGCGTGAAGCAATCTAACCTTTTAGGCATAAACCTAATTTACGAGCCAAAAAACGAATGGCTGGAAAGAGTTTCATCTATACTGAACCAGCCAAAATTATCCACCGTATATACAATAAATACGGAATTTTTAGCGAAGGCAACGGAAGACGAGGAATATCATAAAATTTTGCAGGAATCAGATATAAATGTCATAGACGGTTTTCCTGTTTCCTTATTTGTTCTGTTAAGAAGAGGAAAGCTTTTGAGCCGTATATGCGGCAGTGATTTTATTTACGATTTGCTGAAAATTTGCGAAGATGATTCAAAGAAGATTTTGCTTTTGGGCAGCACGGAGCATAGAAATAAATTGGCGGTTGAGAATGCAAAAAAACGCTATCCCAAGCTAAATGTTCTTGGCTATTCGCCTGTGTTTCCTGCTCCATTAGATGCAAAAGAAGATTTGGAGTTGAAAAAAATTATAGAAACGGAAAAACCGCAAGCGCTGGTTGTATGTTTTGGGCCGCCAAAGCAGGAAAAATGGATAACTTTCAACAAAAGTTTTTTGGAAGAGAATGGTGTTAAATTGGCGACCGGCATGGGTGGCGTTGTGGATTTTCTTTCGGGGGAGATTAGGCGGGCTCCTTGGATTTTTAGGATGATTGGCATGGAATGGCTATGGAGGTGTTTTGTGGATCCAAAGAGAATTGAAAGGTATGCGAGGAGTGTTTGGGTGTTAGTGAGGTATTTGGTGAGGAAACATTGAGAATAATTTTGCTGAATGCGGAGTATTTTGTAAAAGGCGGCGTTGCCCGCTATCTTTTCAATATTAAAAATTTACTGGAAAGCAAAGGGCATACCGTTATCCCTTTTTCTGTTCAGCACAATGAAAATGAGAAAACAGAATGGAGCAAGTATTTTTTATCTCCAATTGGAAAAGGAAGCGAAGTTCATTTTAAAGATTTTGGCATAAAAAGCAAATTCAAATATTTTTCGAGAATGTTTTATTCTTTTGAAGCGAAAAGAAAATTGGAAAAATTGATTTTAGATACAAAACCCGATATAATTTACGCTTTGCAATATCACAAATATATTTCCTGCTCCGTAATTTCCGTAGCAAAAAAGCACAAAATCCCCTTTGTCCACAGAATTTCCGATTTCGGGGCAATCTGCCCCAACTACTATCTATACAGCTTCAAAACGCATTCTTTATGCGAAAAATGCGTTAAGGGTTCTTTTGTAAACGCAATAAAAAATCGTTGCGGTCGCAATATTTTTGCAAAAACATTAATGTGCTCTTTCTACAAATTTTATGGCGTTGCTAAAAAAACAGATGCTTTTGTGTTTACCTGCGAGCATACGAAGCAGAAATTTATAGAAGCTGGCTATCAAAAAGAAAAATGTTTTACCATTCCAACATTTTTTAACAAAAACTTGATAACTATAACAGAGCCTGTTTCTTACGAACCTTTTGCTTTATTTATTGGCAGGCTAGATAGAGAAAAGGGCGTTGAAGTTTTAATAGATGCTTTTTTGCGGAATCAAAAGCCACTGAAAATAATAGGCTTGCAAGGTTCTGATAAAAATTATAATAAGTTGCTCAATGAAAAACTGAGAAATGCGGAGCATAAAATTGAACTTTTAGGGCAAATGAATTTTGAGCAGATACAGACGTATTTATCAAAATGCCTTTTTACGATTTGCCCTGCTAATTGGTATGAAAATTTGCCCAACGCTGTTTTGGAAAGCTATGCTTTTAAGAAGTGCGTAGTTGCGACTAATATAGGCTCGTTGAAAGATGCGGTTAAAGAGAACGAAACCGGTTTGCTTTTTGAACGTTGCGATGCGAAAGATTTGGCTAACAAAGCAGAATACTTGTTTGAGAATAAGAGCGAGGCTGTGCGAATGGGTGAGAATGCGGGTTTAGAGATTGAGAATGTTTATTGTGCCGAGGGGCATTATGGGCGGTTGATGGGAGTGTTTAAGGGGGTTATGGCGGAGGCGGGAAGGTGTTAGGTCGCTTCTGCCTAATGAGTGGGCATGAGACCACGCTTCAATGCTTTGATTTGCTCGCGCGAAAGGTCTGTTATTCCGATTATGTCGGCAATAGAATATCCTTTCGCAAGCATGTTTTTTGCGGTTTGGGTAATGCCTTCTTCCCTGCCCTGTTCAATGCCCAGTTTCCTGCCTTTTCTCATGCCAGCTTTTATGCCGGTATCCTTGGCGTATTCCAGCTGAGCGCTGCGGTCGAACCGAGCCATTGTGCGAGACATGTATTCTGTGAGCTCCATAGGGGAAAAGCTAGAAAATTCAGCAACGCTAAACAGCATGTCAAAGAAAGTTCCCTTGAGCTGCTTAGGCTGCTCTTTGAGCTTGTGCATATTGCGGAGAGAAAAAAGAAGCTTGTCATGCAGGCTCCTGCATTCCTCTATGGTCTTTTTGAACTTGCCAAAATTAGAAAAAGGGAATTTTTTAGCGGATTTAGGCTGCGGCAATGGAAGAGACAGTTTAAAAAAAAAAAAAAATGATTTAA
>JAITFT010000043.1 GCA_031281155.1 Candidatus Fibrimonadaceae bacterium | reverse complement strand
ATTGCCCCTCATGCAGCCATGTTTTCGGAATGCGTTGATTCAAGCAAATCGTAACAAAATACGACCCTGCGTTTGCGTAATCAAAATTTCGCAAACGAATAGAGTGTCTTTTATGGATGATGGGATCATATTTCATGACGCAAATATAGCATTTTTTCATGTAGGGGCACACCACACGCCCATTCTCCAGCCTAGCGGAGAGCGCCCCTGTACGGGCGTAGCCTGCTACGCCCTTCCGCTCTACTACGATTTAAAAGGCACCCCGCTCGGCACAACCAAACCCACTGCCCCAGGTGTGTACATTGAGAAGCACGGCAAACACGTGAGGAAAATAGCGGTGCGCTAACATTAAACCCATATAGAGATGCAATGCTTTGCGTTTCTATATAAGACTCAACATCTCTTTAACCGCTCTTTCCATTCCAACAAGCGCGGCTCGCGATACAATGCTATGCCCAATGTTTAGCTCTTCTATGCCGTTGAGCTCTGCGATGCGGTGTATATTGCGGTAGTTAAGGCCATGGCCAGCATTTACTTTTAGGCCGCTTTTTATGGCGAATGTTATTTGGTCTTGCAGCTTTGAAAGTTCAAGCTCAATTTCATCTTCACGGCGAAGCTCAAAGGCGTTTGCGTAAGCTCCTGTATGAAACTCCACGTAATCTGCGCCAGCTTTGCGTGCCGCTTTTACTTGCTCTATTTTCGCTTCTATAAAAAGGCTAACCAATATTCCCGAACTGCGCAAGCTCTGAACGGCATCTGTAACTTCTGCAAGCTTTGCCTCTACATTCAACCCGCCTTCGGTTGTAATTTCGTTAGGAGTTTCAGGAACAAGCGTTACCATATTTGGCAGCACTTGCTTTGCGAATGCAATCATTGCAGGAACCACTGCCATTTCCAGATTAAGCGAGCTACTGACGGTATGCCGTAGCAAATGCACATCGCTGTCGTTTATGTGGCGGCGATCTTGCCTTAAATGCACGGTTATTCCGTGGCAACCTGCCAATTCAGCAAGCATTGCCGCAGTAACAGGTTCTGGTTCGCGCACCTTGCGTGCTTCTCTAATTGTTGCGATATGATCAATATTTACGCATAAACGTTTTGCCATGGGGCTAATGTAGAAAAATTTCTTCGCTATGCTTCTTAGAACTCCTCCCCATTTTATAATACAACCCGCTTCTGCTTATGCCGAGTTTTTTTGCAGCGTGAGTTTTATTGCCACGGCAGCTTTGGATTTCTTCGTTTATTTTGCAAAGACTTGGCTTGTATTTTGGGGGCGGTGGTTCGCGTAGGGTGAAATTGCAATGTTCGAATTCTGACTTTATTAGAGCGTTAAGTTTAAAGCCGTGTTCTTTTAATAGGGCGTAACGATCTAAAACGTTTCTTAGCTGCCTTATGTTGCCTGGCCAAGAATATCTTTTTAAGGTTGCGAAATCATCATCGCCTAAAAGTTCTTGACCTTGCCATATAGACTTGGCAATGTTTTGCAAATCGCAGAAGCGCTCTCTTAAAGGAGGAATCTTTATGGGCATGGCGGCTATTCTGAAATATAAATCCTCTCTGAAATTACCGCTTTTTACCAAGCTTGGCAAATCTCTGTGCGTAGCGCAGATAAGCCTAAAATCAACCTTTATCTCTTTTTGCTCGCCAAGCGGCGTTACAGATTTTTCTTGCAGCACTCGCAGAAGGATTTTTTGTATTTCCAGCGAAAGTTCAGCAATTTCGTCTAAAAAAAGAGTGCCGCCATTTGCGGCTCTAACAAAGCCCTGCTGCTTGCTGTTTGCGCCTGTGAATGCGCCTTTTAAATGCCCGCAAAAAAGAGATTCCGCTATGCCTGCGGAAATAGCTCCGCAATTTACGGCAATAAAAGCTTTGTTTTTTCTCTTGCTGGAATAATGAAGCTCCCTTGCCGCAACCTCCTTCCCAGAACCAGACTCGCCTGTTAGCAAAACCGGTATATCGGATTCAGTGGCAATTTTCAGCATTTTTTTAAAGTGTAAATTATCTTTCATACTGTTTAGACGTAAGAAGAAGGCAAAAAATGCAAAAAAAAATGCTTTTCATGCATTTTGTTTACAGTTGTTATCAGTTTCTTGCCTTATTGAGCAGTATTTTTTGTATATTAGCAGTATGAAACAGCCAACAAAACGTCAACATGAAATTTTCAGCTTTTTGCAAAAGTTTATCTCTTTGCGAAAATATCCGCCAACAATTCGCGAAATAGGCGAAGGGCTTGGCATAAAAAGCACCAACGGGGTTAGAGATGCCTTGAAAGGCCTCGAAAGAAAGGGGCTTATAAAAAAGTCCTCTAACCAGGCACGGGGCATAGAGCTTCTAGAATGCAAAGAGCTTGTGCGAAGAAAGCCAAGGGAATCTACGCTTTCGGTGCCTGTTATAGGTCGCATAGCCGCCGGCACGCCCATTCTGGCAGAGGAAAATATAGAGGAAACTCTAACCATAGACAAATCCATGTTCCCCAAGAGCTCAGAAATTTTCGCTCTCAGGGTATATGGCGATTCCATGGTAGGCGACGGCATTTTAGACGGTGACGTTGCAATAATCCGCTCTCAAAAAAATGCAGAGCGCGGTGAAATCATCGCCGCTGTGATAGATGGAGACGCAACCCTAAAGCACTATTATCCCGAGCGAAACAGAATTGAGCTTAGAGCCTCTAACCCAAGCTACCTGCCCATAATAGTTAGCGAAGGCATGGGTTTTGAAATAGCTGGAATTCTAGCGGGCGTAATAAGAAAATGCTAAAGGGTGCGGTAGATTTTCCCTTTTAAAACTTTTCCCAAAAGCGGGGAGTTGCACACTGGGCCTGCGAAAGTGCTCTCTTCAACTTCCCATTCTAAGTTTGGGTTAAAGAGAATTAAGTTTGCGGTTTTTCCCTTTTCCAAAGCTTTAGCTCCCATCCAGCTCAGTAAACGCTCCGGATGCCCAGAGCTTTTTTCTGCAGTTGCGCTCCACAATGCGGAAAGAGCTATTTCCAGCGATACTGCGCCGGCGCAAGCATCTTCAAAGTTTGTTTGCTTTTCTTGCTTGCGCACGGGAAAATGATTGCAGCTAACATATTGCACTGTGCCGTTCAAAAGCCCGTTCCATAGGGCTTCTTTGTCTTCGGCAGTTCTGAGCGGCGATGAAAAGCGGTATTCGGAAGAAAGAGTTAAAAGCGCGGAATCGTCGAATAAAAGGTGGTAGATTCCAACATCGCAACTTACGTTAACTCCGTTTGCACGTGCCGCTGCGATTAAATCAATGCTTTTTTTGCAAGAAATTTCTCGCAAATGCACGGGCACGTTAAACCATTTTGAAAATTCTAAAATTTGATAAACCGCTATGGTCTCCGCTTGCTCCGGTATTCCTTTGAAACCTATTGTATCTGAATAAAGCCCTTCGTTTACCACACCTGTATTGTATAAGTTCGTTTCTAAAGGATGCAGGTAAAATGTTTTTCCTGTTGCTTTTCCGTATTCAAAAACCATTCTTAAAAAACGCAAATTCCCAACAGGAATGCCGCCATCTCCAAAACCATAAGCGCCGCCGTTCGCAAGCTCCAGCATTTCGCTTATGTTTTTGTGCTCGTTCGCTCTGCTGAAAGAAGCCAAAAGAGCAATATCAAGTTTTGAGTTTTCGCAAATTTGCTTAAAGGAGGCGAGTTGCTGCAAATCGTCTATGGGGTTAGCTCTGCTTTCGTAAAGGCAGCCGTAGAACCCGCCTCTGCGCATGGCTTCAATGCCATCTGCGAAGGAGTATATGTCGTCTCGCACGGGTTCGTGAAAATCTGCGCCTATGGCGAAGAGGGCAGGCAAGGCAAGCAAACCAGTTCCGTCTATTTCAAGAGCATTTTTTGCGCTGCCCTCGCTCCAAACTCCGTTCTCCAATAAAATATCCTGTTCGTTTTGCCAAGAGCCTTGAGCAAAGGGGCGGGCATTTTTTATTAGAATCATACTTTTTGACATATTGGGAGATAACATAGAAAAACTCTAGAGGCGTTGCTCCGTTTTTTTATAGTCTGAACCCCCGATGACCCCGATTAAAGGATTGACAGGATTATGCAATACGAAATGCTTACTCGCAAAATTATTGGCTGTGCTATGAATGAATACAATCGGGACACCCATACGCTTGGCATTTCGCTGGTGAACATGCCGAAGGTATGGTCAAATCCTAAAATCGGGGCTATCGGGGTTCAAACAATAGCGGAATTTTACTCTAGTTAAACTTTTTCTAATTTCACGGAGAGTGAACTTCGTGATTATGAGGCAGCTATGAAAGAGATTGATGTTTACAATGCCACTATTGCTTACGCCAAAAGGGAAAGCTTTGGGCAGGGCGAGAAAGCTGGTTTTGGGCGAGGCATGAGACAAGCTGCCAGCAATTTCAAGTCCATGGGTTTTTCTGCTGCTCGAATTGCTAAAGCTACCGGGCTTACGAGGGAAGAGGTTTTGGCGTTGAAGTAAATTATTCATATCAAGTTAATCCTTTGATAGGGGCACTGCAGTTAACTCCACGGCAAATCCAAAGATTTTCCGCAAACTCGCCAGCTCGTTTGCTAGGTTCAGACATAAGCGGGCTCAATCTTTGAGGCAACGAACGCTGAACAGACCCGACTTATAGTTGCTGCCCCTTTCCACGCCCACGTTTCTGTTCATGCTCCGAGCCCATGCGCTGCTGGCATTGAACTCCGTAGCAGACCACCAGTAGCCGCTGCCGCCGCCACCGCCACCGAAGAAACCGACACTGCTGATGCCACTAGGGTAGCCACGCCCGCCCGGGAGGGCCGAAAAACCTAAATCGTCTGTGCCAGAAACAAATTCAGTATCTTCGTCAATCCAGCCTGTAGTAGCCTTTAGCTTGGTTCCAGCAATATTATCCCAATCTCCTGTAGCATTAGGATCAGCCTGCTTAACAAGAATCTCCCACTCAGCATGACTCGGTAAATGCCAGCCATCGGGACAAGTCTTCATTGCCGTTTCCCAGTCGTACAGCCTACCATATTTTTGGCAATTGCTTTCGTCATTTTCAGAGCACAAAGAATTTCCAGTTTTAAAATTCAGGTTTTCTGCCATCCAAACTTGAGTGCCAATTTTTACCCACTTATAGGTCTTGCCATCGCGACCGTCTTTGAAAGTGCCACGGTTACCCGATGAGCAAGAAATTGTGAATACCATGGCTATAAAAATAGCCGCCAAAAGAGTAGGTTTAACTTTGTTCATAATTGTTCTCCTTGTCGAAGGTAGAAAAATCCGCTGCCGATCACTGGGATCTATCTAGAAAAAACTACCCTCTATGCCAAACTGTAAATAAAGCCCCATGCCTTTTGCCATAAATGGCACAATATCAAAGCCGTTTCTGGAATCGCCATCGTCATCACGCACGGCAACAGAGCGTTCTCTTCCGTTTTCAGCACCCAAAAAGCGAAGCGGTTTTATATCAAAGGGCGAAAATATATTATTTGCTTCAACAAAAAAACGAACTTTTTCAAGAAAAATCTTCTCTTTTGATTTTAAATCCAAATTAATGCGCACATCGGTGCGAAAGAGGGAAGCGGTTTCGCTCGATTGCTTAATATGCCTCTGCCCTTGAATTTGCTCGCCGTTTTCCGTGCGAGACGGAATTATTGCCCATTCGTAGAGCGGTCTGTCGAGTGCGGCGCGGTGGCTGAATATAAGCGATAAAAGAGAATCGCTCCTAGGGTAAATTCTCAAATGCGAAACCATATCCACAAGGGAGTTCGCCTGCCATGGCAAACGGCCGTTTGGAAGTTCGTATTCGCCATAAACATGGGCCAGATTGCTTGTTAAAGCCACCCTGTGCAGGCTGTGAAAGTTAAGAGAAATTTGGCTGCCATAAACCCAGGCTAACTCTGCTTCTTCCTGTTCTTTGTAATGTTCAAAAGCTTTTGGAATTGGTAAAAAGGGATTTGGATAATAGCGCCCAAAACCATGCGCAGAAATTTTTAAGCCGCCCAAAGCGAGCCTGGCTCCCGCCTTTAACGATGCCCCGCCCCTAAGCTCGCCTTTTATTTCATTGCCATCTAAATATTCATTCCAATCCGAACGCCATGCCGCATTACCGAAAAGGGCAAAATCCTTGCCGCTACCTTTTTCAAGGTCAAGAGAGGCTAAGGGCAAGGCTTGAAAATCTTGTTTTTTCGATAGCGAAAAAATTCCGCCAAGACCAAAAGCACTTTGCAAATCGTTGCTGCCAAGTTTATAATAAGCGTTTGCCTGAAATACATTATCGTTTAACGTATCGCCCTGCCGCCCCCACTCCCTGCTAACATTGCGAAAGTCATATAAAAAAGCAAAGCCTAAATTATCGGTTTGCTCCCAGGAAAGACCAAGGCTTGCTGTTAAGCGTGTTTTTTCATAGCCATCTATAAAATTAAGGAATAATACATCTGTGCTTTCCATTCTTCTAAAAGCCGATGTGTCTCTTAGTTCATCTGCTTTCTCTTCTGAAATCACGCCTGCATATATATTGGTTCCGCCAAATGTTTTGTATTCCGCTGAGGCTAGGCTGTAAACTTGCGAACCTTTGATTATCGCTATGCTTCTTGTTTCTCCAAATGTAGTAGAAGCATCTTGATTAATAGTGTATCTATCGCTTGCGTAAAGGCCCGTTATAGCCCAACTGTTGTGCAAAGAATCTCTGCCGAAAAGCCTTGCGTAAATATCCATTGAGAAAAGGGAAAAGGGATCTGAGTTGGTGAAGTCATCGCTGCTCTCACTCTTTTTTTTGAATTCTGTGAAAAATTTTTCTCCCATATTTTTCAGCATCGATGGGTCTAAATACCTTGCACTAAATGCAAAGCCGCTCCAGAAAAGCCAAGGGCCTTCCATGTAAATTTCACGCAAGGTGGTTCCAAGGGAAATATCCATTTTAAAGTCACCTACATCTTTCGGCACAAACTGAACCGAACCGGCAAGCCCTTGATTAAAGGGGTTTGTTCCGTAATGCTCATTTATATTTATGCTTTCTATGGCACGCGGATTTATAACCGATAGATTGCCGGGAAAACCAATATCCAAGTGTCTCATATTCGGTACCCTAAGTTCGCCAAGGTGATAGGCGACTTCTTCGGAGCGGCTGCCATCGTAGAACAAGTTTCCCGAGAAATCCATTTGCCCGGACATCCCCGGTATTTGGCTTAAATGTTCCGTTAAATCAAAGCGAAGCCCAGCTGCATCTTCCAGCTTTTGCACAGAAACCGCTTTGGGATTTTGCCAAGCCGTGCTGCCTCCGCCAACAACCGTTGCACTCCCCAAGTGCCGAGCATCTGAACGCATGCTCACAACTACATCTAGCAAATCGGCGTAGTCTTGCAGTTCTACCAAGGTGCTATCGTAACCATTTTTTTTAAAAACCAAAACCGCATTGCGACTATCCACGCTAAATTCAAATCTGCCTTTATTATCGCTTTGCCCCAAAACCTTTCCAGATATATAGCTTATATTTACATAAGGAATAGGCCTGTCGGTAGCTTCTTCCACCGCAACGCCTCTTAACGGAACAGCGTGCAAAGCTACAGCAAAGAGCAATAGATAAAGTATTGGCATTTTTTTGAACACATAGGTAATATACATTTTTTTAAATACATTACCTACAAACTTTCTAAATTACTCCCATCATGGATACAAGCAGTGGAATAGCAGAAAAATGGCTAAGGTCGAAAACTGGCTAACACGCCGCGAGTTCTTAAAAAAAAGCGCAGTTTTCGGAGCAGGATTGCTGGTTTGCAGCGTACAAGTCGGTCATGCTCGCCAGTGTAAACGTGGTCGTGGTCGAGATAGAGCCTTGCCTATTCATTCGGATAACCCAGCAATTCAGCTTCACCAAAATCGCTGCCGGAATTGTGGAGACTGCCAAAAGTTTTGCAGCAATACAATGGGCGTGTTCGGGCGAAATGTTCCATCGGGCGAGGAAGCTTGTATTTATTGCGGTCAATGCACATTATTATGCCCGCGAGCAATTTCGGAGCAATATCACTATTCAGCAGTTGCCAAAGCAATTGCCGACCCTGGCAAAATTGTAATCGCATCCACAGCGCCTGCAATTCGCGTTGCACTTGGCGAAATGTATAAACTTGCTCCTGGTACCAACGTTGAAGGAAAAATTGTAGCTTCGCTAAAAAAACTCGGTGTAAATTATGTTCTTGACACAACGTTTTCCGCCGATTTAACTGTTATGGAAGAAGCTGCTGAATTACTGCTACGGCTTGAAAATAACGATGCGAAAAACCCACTGCCAATGTTCACCAGTTGCTGCCCTGCGTGGGTACGCTTTGTCAAATTATTTTATCCAAATCTCTTGCCGAATTTTTCTACCGCCAAAAGTCCAATGCTGATGCAAGGCACATTAACCAAAACTTATTTTGCACAAAAAATCGGAATAGACCCCGCAAAAATCGTCAATATTGCTCTAATGCCTTGCACAGCGAAAAAGGCTGAAATATTGTTGCCAAAAACGCGCGATGTCGATTTTGTTCTCACTAGCCGCGAGCTTGCATATTTGCTGAACGATAGTAAAATCAATTTCCTGCAAATGCAAGACGCTCCTTACGATTCGCTGATGGGAACAGGGAGCGGCAGCGGTATGATTTTCGGAAACAGCGGTGGTGTTATGGAGGCAGCGCTTAGAACTGCGTATAAATTGTTGAACGATAAAAATCCACCTGACAACTTTTTCAATCTCAGTCCAATTCGTGGCTTTGATAGCGTGCGGCAAGCAAGCGTTGATCTTGGCAAGCGCACATTAAATGTAGCGGTTGTTCATGGTGTAAATAATGCAAGACCGCTTCTTGAATCAATACAAAATGGTACGCAAAAATTGGATTTTGTTGAGGTTATGGCATGTTCTGGTGGTTGTATTGGTGGTGGCGGGCAGCCTGTCAGCAAAATGAATGCGAAGAAATTAAAGCAACTTCGTCAGCAAGCTTTGTATCAACGCGATGCCAGTCAAGCAATTCGTTTAAGCTGTGATAATCCGGAAATTCAAACTATTTACAACGAATTCCTTGGCAAGCCGCTTAGCAAAAAAGCAAAAGAACTTTTGCATGTGTCAAGTCATTAAAGGCCTTGAATGAAATTAAGGGTATAAAAATAAAGTTTGAAAAAACAGAAAAATTTAAAGCTAGAATTGCAAATTCGCAATAGTGCCACAGAATTTTTGATTTTTGTTAATCAGGCAGGTAAAGAAAGCATTGAGGTTCGATTGCATAATAGTAGCGTTTGGTTGCCTCAAAAATTGATCGCTGTATTGTTTGCGTTTTTTTGCCGTGAAATCAAGGAAAGAAATTTGATAGGTCGCAGTCTCTGCTGCGGGGAGGGTTGGCTGCTGCTTGAAGATGATGTATCAATCGATGATGAAGAAGATCCTGTTTCTGCTTCCGATGATGACGATGGTGCGGTGTCGGCCGATGAAGGCGAAAGTCCTTACCACAACATAGTAATTTTATTTCCCGTGTTCTAAATTATATTCTTCACATGTTCGTTTGGTACTATCAATCCTAAGTCGGGGACGATCAAAATTAAAATCTGCACCCAAATCAAAACCGCCGGAACCAGGGCCATACGCAGTGGCAATCCATTTTTCACCAGTATTGCCCGCATTCTGCCTTTGATATAGGGTGCCGTCAATTCGTTCATAGTATAATGGTTCCGGTGGAAATGGCCAATCACCGGTTGTGGTCAAGCTTTTAACTGTCCCGATGCAGTCACAATTTGCAGATATTGGAGCCGCCGGCGGTGGGTCACATGCCAATTGCACAACGTCACTATTCGGTATCTGTTTCAAATTCCCGACGGTATAAACGCTAGACGACGATGGCGTAGCAGAACTCGACGAAGGTTGTATAGAGCTCGATGATAAAACCGCGCTCGACGAGGATTGTATAGAGCTTGAAGATGGTGCCGTACCCGATGATGACAGTGTAGAACTTGACGAAGGGAGTGCGCTTGACGAAGATTGTATAGAGCTTGATGATAAAACCGCACCTGAAGATGACGATAGTGCGGAGCTTGACGATACCTCAATCTCTGTTGCGCTTGAAGAACGCGATGGTGGTGGGGAAGTATCCTCCCCCATGCTGCAATTCACATTAAATGCAGTACTTGCCGCTACGGCGATTGTGCCAAGTCTTTTGAGTAACGAAGACCTGGTTTCCATGGCAAAAGTCCCAAGCTTTTCCTTTAATTCCGTTAGTTGTTGTATCATGTTAAATGACTCCTTTGCAAAAAATGTCGCTATGGCCGTGCGGCACGATCAGGCAGTATGGGGGGGGGGGTGCATTATGCAAGCAGCCCCACGCGGGGGACTGGCGGGGTGCTCTACTTTGCTAATAAATTTGCTCATGTGGTAAATATACATTTTTTTTAGAGAAAAAGATAAAAAATAAGAGTTCGTAGGCGATTTTTTTGGAAATTCGGTGTCCCAAGCGAAAAAAAGCGTAGATTTTGTGGTCAATTCCCCTCTGGGGAGGGGCGCTTTGAGTTTAAGTTTGCGGGGTGGGACTGGCGTTGGGCTAGGAAGATAGTTTCAAGCCCTAAAGCCTTAATGTAGCTTTCA
>JAITFT010000036.1 GCA_031281155.1 Candidatus Fibrimonadaceae bacterium | reverse complement strand
GTCTTCTTTATCTGCCTTGTATTTTATTTCCACAATGGCAACGCTATCGCCATTTACCAGCAATACATCGTATTGGCCTTTTACTTTTATTTTCTTGCCATCAGGAGTTTTGCGGGTTCTTCTGTTGCCTCTTTGAGCATAGTCAAAATGCAGGCCGCCCAGCGTTAAAGTTTTTTCCAGGCTATTGTAGAAATAATCCTCCGCCGCAAGCCCGTTGCTATTGCTTATACCGGCAATATCCGTTTTGGCATGTTCAACTTTGTTATCTGTTTTGTCTATTTTGTCGCCAAGAGCTTTTAAATAAGCCTCCATATCAGCCTTGCTTTTCTCATATTCAACTTTTCTTTGCTCAGCTTTTTTCTCATCTTCGGCTCTTCTTTGTTCAGCTTCAAGCCTTCTTTGTTCAGCTTTTTTTTCATCTTCGGCTCTTCTCTTTTCATCTTCAAGCCGGCTTTTTTCAAAGCTTTCCAATATTGCTGCCATTCTTCTGTCAAATTCTTCTGCGGTCATAAGATTCTCCTTTTTTAGTAAATATAGTATTTTTTTTTCAAAAAAGGCGAAAAAAAGCTAAAAACTCTCATTTTGATAACAACTGTAATCAAAACTTTGCTCATAAGTTCAGTGAAAGCGATTAGGAAAACAACGAAAAACGGCATAAAAGTCGAATTTCTCTTGACTTTTTCTGAAAAATAATGTATATTTGTGTTAAGAATGAGCAAAGTCATTAAAAAATCCCCTACCCGCACATTGAGCGGAGCCGGAATAAGCGCACCCTCGCGGGGGTGTTTGGCTAATATTGAATTTGCACCCCCCCCCCTCTTTAAGACATCAGAATTTTTTAAGCGTGAGTTTTTCCGCGCAAACAGCTTTCAAGCAATTCCGCTTGGGAATAAAAAACAACAAACAGGAGGTTCGTTATGAACAAACTAAAATCAATAGCTGCAGTTTCAGCTGCAGTCCTTCTCAGTGCAACCATGGCAAGCGCACAAGCGGTTGGAACAATTAGAGTCGATAATACCGACTGGACCAATTACAGTGGCGATCCAAACATAACCTTTAGCGTTGCTGTTGCGCAAACAATCAATCTTACCGTAACTGACGATGCGCTAGATGAAAGCGATTTGCTAATGACAACATCTGGAAATATAGCAATAGGGCATCTTCAGCAAGCTGGCATAATTGATGTGGAAACCACTGTAGCAGCATGGGATATACTTATCACAGCCGATAATGGCGGAAGATTGATAAATACAGCCGCAGGCGCTCAACCAAATGATTTTTTGAAAGTTGTTAGAAGCGGCAATGTTGACGATGCAGTGCTTAGAATAAACGTTTGCACTGGCGCAGTCGCATCTGGCGGCACGGACTGCGTAGCTCCAGCTAACATTGCGCAGGGTGCAGTTATAGGCGCAACCCCTAATACAGCTCCTATTTCCTTGGCTACTGTCCTAGGCAGAGCTACTCTTGGCGGCTTTAGAAGAGGAACCGACACTGATGCTGGCGGCAACGCTCATTTTATACTTTTTGCTGGCATCCAAGCTACTGAAAGCGAATTGGCTGGCAATGGTACCTACACAGAAAACCTAAGCGTTACTCTCGTTTCCTGGTACTAATATTTTACTCCGGCTCCTGCTTTGTTTTTGCCTCCCTGTTTTTGCCGCCCTGCCTGTTATAGGCATGGCGCACGGGGAGGATATTTCTAATTCCAATGCAGAGCCAGAGGAGCTTTTGGGTTTTTTCTCAATTATAGGAGATAGTGAGAAAACTCCGTTTATACTGCAAATAACTTTTGAAAACTGCCGAGAACTAAAAGACCTCTATGGCAACACACTCCCTTTAACTAACCTTCAATTAAAATATAAAAACGCCCAAAATAGCTGGGTAACCATGGATTTAAGAATACCTGCAAGAGGGCAAAATTGCTTTAACAATATTAATTTTTTTATTGATGTACAAGAAAGATACGATATGGAATTATGGGCTTCTTGGGATAGGCAAAAAGCTGCTGCCGGTACCTTTTTTGGAAACGCCTCTTTTAAAATTTTACCCAGATACTGAGGAAACACAAAATGCCGCTGCTTTTAATTTTATTCTGCTTTTCCCTTGCCGCTGGCTCCGGCAAATTCGCCGTTAGCCCACAACACCTTGTACTAAAAGTAAATACAGGCGAAAGAGTAGGCTGGGTTGAAGTCACTCATAGAGGCAGAGTGCCTGCCGCAATAGAACTTACAATACAAGAACGCATTTTAGACCTAAACGGCACGCTTAACAGCGACTCCCTGCGGCCAAGCGACGACTTCACAATTTATCCATCTCAAATTCTGCTTTACCCAGGCAACAAAGTAAACTCTCAAGTAGTTCTAAAAACCAAAGAAAGAATCAACGCAGACAAAGCCTATATACTCTACGCCAAAGAAGTCCCATTCAACTTCCCCCAAGAAGAAGGAGAAGAAAAAAAAATCAGCGTTGGTATCTCCATGACCGTAAATTACCAAACCATAATAGCTTTGGAAACCGGCAAACCCGGAAGCCTAACATTCGTATCATCCAAAGCGCTGGATAGCGGCAAAGTAGAAGTTATAGTAGAAAATAAAAGCTCCGGGCGAGTTCCTGTGAACCGCATGCATATAATGGCAGGTCGCAAAAAAATTACCGAATTTACCGGAAAAGGCAACTCCATTATGCCCGGGCAAAAACGACGCTTCGTCTTTGAACACGACAAAGCACTAACCGAAAAAGAATTCCGCTACGGCATGGACTAAACGTGTGGTTTATATTTCTAGCCATCTTATTCCTGGGAACTGCATACGCAGAGGCAGAAGCAGATACCACAAAATCCATTGATGGCATTCCCCCTTTTGACGCAGATTACTTTTTGCTCAGAGCCTTGCAAAGAACCGGCGATACAACGCCTCAATCTGCTCAGCTCGATACGGTTAGCTCTATTATAGAACGAGAAAGGCAACAAAAAAGAGATAGGCACAGGCAAAATCTGGAAAAAATGAGCTACGAAGACCTGTTTCGAGCCGCGTTTAAAACAGAAAAAACAAGAGCGCAATACTTTATGGTCCGTTTTGTCGGAGATGGCAAAAGCTTTGGAACAACAGAAATTTCCTACGATTCCGCATTCACCGCCTTTACCTTCTATTCCATCGCTTTCTCTCAATATCTAGACTCCATATTAATCCCAGACGAACGCCCAAAAGTAAATGGCGATGATGGCCTTTTTGATAGCGAACAACTAAAAAATTTAGGATTCGAAATAAGCTTAAATGAGTTAATGCACGAGCTACGCATTGACTTGCCGCCGGAAATGAAAGTTTTGCAGCGCATGAGCTTTAGCAGAACAAGAGAACTGCGAGGCTCCCAAATAAAACCGGCCTTTTTTTCTTTCTACGCAAACCTGCACGCAAGAGAAAGCTTTGGCTGCATTAACTACGTAGAAACAGACTGCAACCGAGGCGCCCTGTTTCTAGATTCAGACGGAGCCTTGGCGCTGGGAGGCTTTGTTTTAGAAAGCAGAGCAAGTTTTAGAGAGCCGCAAAATGGGCAAACACTAAAAGAAAACCTTAGACGCGGCGATATAAGGCTAGTAAAAGACATTTATTCCCTAAACTCTCGGCTCACCTTGGGCGATGTAGGCGGAGTCTCCAACCTTATGGTTTACGAGCCTATGGCCGGAATTCGCTACGAACACAATGAACGCATTTTTGCGCGCAACAGATTGGTAGAACGCCATAGAATAAACTTCTATCTGCCCCGCGCTTCAAACGTAGAAGTTCATATAGACGGCAAACTAAACCGCCGCCTATTCCTGCCCTCCGGCTTTCACGAAATAAGCGGCCTAACAGGGCACACCGGCTTAAACACCGTGCAAGTATTTATACCTGGCGAAGACGGGCTTTTAAGAGAGGTTCGATACGAATTTGAACTCGGCGATGCCCGCACCCTGCTCAAAGGAGAATCCCGATACTCGCTAACCACCGGTATTATGCGAAGCTCCGTTCGCCGCCCCGCAAGCTTTAAATATCACGCAGATGAACCCGGGCTTAACGCAGAATATATCTACGGCTTATTCCACTCCCTAAGCACCGGCTTTCTATGGCAGGTTTCACAGCGCAATACCATGACCGGCCTGCAGCTCCTAAACGCAAATCCCCTTGGCTACACAGAAATGTTCGGACTTATAAACGCCGACTCAGCATCGTCGCAAATTGGAAAACGCGCAGATTTCAGGCATTCAGTTAATATAAACCAACCATTAAAACATTTAGAATTCTTAGAGCTATCGCTATCTGGCTACCTTCAAAATTCCACATACAATCCTTATTTATTCAGGCCGCGAAGCAATGCTTCTTCTAATTTTGCGGGTGTTTCCTGCAATATAGGCACAACTTTTCTGCAAAGCCATGCATCTGCGCATGTAGGAACTGCTTTTCACCGCAAAAGCGATGTTGAAAATTTTATGGACTGGCTCTATGGAATAATGCTTTCTAGAAATATATACGGACTCGCCTTGAGCGCCAGCGCAAGTTCCAGCATTGGCAAAAATTATACCTCATATAACTTTTCCCTAGGAGCTGCATATATCTTTGGAATAAAACGGCACCGCATAAATCTATCCAGCAATTTAAGCGGGGCTTCCTCTCACACCCAAACGCAATATGTAGAAAACCCCTACTATAATGAAGAATTGGATTTTGATTACGAAAGAGATTACGAAGAACCGGAATTTATAGAGATTCCCGGGAATTCCAACTATAACTTGCGTAAAAGAGCCGCTTTGGGCTGGGCTTGGTCTGGCGGCGGCGGCAATATCGGAGGGCAAAGCTATTCCGGCAATATTTCCGCTCAAGATAATCTAGATAACGTAAACGCAGGCTTGGGTGCTCGCTACATTTTTAATCGCGCAGAAATAGGCGTTAATTCCAGTTTCTCTAATCGCGAAAGCATCTATGGTAGCAGGCAAGCCTATGGTTTGGGGGCAAGGGCAGGCGTTTCCTTTATGTTCGCAGATGGCTTATGGGCATTCGGCAGGCCCGTGCAGCGGGGCTTTATACTCGCAGATGTTGACGGCAGCCTAAGCGGCTCAACCGTGCGCATCAATTATTCAGAAGCCTACAACACAGATTTAAGCCGCAGCGGCTGGCTTGGCGCAGCTTATCAAAATCGCATAGCGAATTACCGCCCAACCTCAATAAACATTCGCTTAAACAATATGCCCATAGGCGCATGGCTTGAGCAAAACCAATACTATGTTATAGGAGCCTACAAACAAGGCTATGCCCTGCGCCTTGGCAACGATATGCGCGTATTTATGCAAGTTCGCCTAATCGACGAAAAAGGCCCCTTGAGCAACCTGTACATTGCAATTTTCCAAATGGACAGCGATAGCAAAATAGTAAGCAAGCGCGCAACTTTCACCTCCAGAGACGGCACCCTCCAAGTAGGCAACCTAATCCCAGGCGAAAAATACCGCATAAGCTTCGACCCAAGCACCTACATAAAAGACATAGATATAGAAATACCAAAAGACTCAGGCTCCTTTATTGAATTGCCGGTTATAAAAATAGAGCGGGAGTAGTTTTTGATTTTTTCTATATTACTTTCCAATGTTTACCAGATTTTTGCTATTTGCACTTTTCTTTCCTGTTCTGCTTTTTGCGCAGAACACTCAAGCTCTTAGATTAAAACAAGCTCAGGAATTTGTAGATCAAGGCAAGTTAGAGCAAGCACTCGATGAATACAGAGCGGTGCTCGCTGTTGACAGAACCAACGCAGAAGCTTACCTCGGCGCAGGCAGTGTGCGCTACCAAATGAAAAACTACAAACTGGCTCTAGATAATTTTAAGCTCGCTTTAAGGCACAACCCAAGGCTAACAAAAGCCATAGAAGGCGAAGCCGAAGCCTACGAAGCCCTCGGCCAAAAAGACAACGCAGTAGCCAAATGGCGCGTTTTGGCAGAAAGCGGAACCCCAGAGCAAAAAACAAAAGCACTATCTCAATTGGGAACCCTGCTAGGCACAGCCAGTGCGAGCACCGTTGCACCCGCCCCAGCCGCTCCCGCAGCTAACACAGCAAGCCCAGCCACTGCCCAAAACTCCAAATTCACCTACGACTCCCCAGAATTTAAAGCAGGCCTAGAAGCCTACAATCAAAAAAAATGGGCAGAATCTTTAAGGCATTGGAGAGAGGTTTTAAAAAAGGAGCCAGGGAACCCAGGTGCATTTTATTACGCTGGCATTTGCCGCTTTAATATGGGCGAGCTCGACAACGCAACCATAAACTTTAACAGAAGCTTTGACTTTCCAGAATTTGGTTTTAACGCTCATTATTACCTCGGCAGAATTTTCGAGCAAAGAGGCGATAGAACCAGAGCTATAGATCACTACAACAAATATTTGCAACTAACTTCAAACCCCGATGGCAAGGCAGAGGTAACAGGTCGCGTTGCAAGATTAAACGCAACACCGGCAGCAACACCAGCAACACCAGCAACGCCGGCAACGCCAGCTAGTGCTGTTGCAAGTTCGGCACAAGTTCAAGCCCTCTCATCCTCTTCTGTATCTTACGAATGCAACAGCCTTGAAAGTTGCTTGAGAATGGAAGAAAAACGCAAACAAGATTCCATTGCTGCTCACTTAGAGTCTCTAAAAAACAAGCCGCTAACTGTGGGTCCGGAAAGAATAGTGGCAACCGAATATGGCGGAAATTTTGCATTCGCTTCAACAACAGAAGCCGGCAGTGCAGACTTGCAAAGAGCCCTTAACTTTATTCAAAGAAAATCTTTCCAGTCTGCAATAGACGCTCTCCAAACAACGCGGCAAAAATTTCCCGGAACTCCAAACTCAATGGCTGCCGTTTATAACCTGCTTGCACTTTACCAATACCTCGAACTCCACGACCGGGTTATAGCCATTGGAAATTCCGTTTCGCAAGAACCAATTCAAGAACCTTATAAAAGCGCCATAAACTATATGCTGGCTCTAAGCCAAACAAGAAGAACGGAATATCAGAACGCTTTTAATTCGCTCTCAGAAGTCAAGGAAGATCAAAAACTTGGGCCAACGCTTGGGCAGAAGCTAGCACTGGAGGCAGAAATTGCCGTTCAATATAAACCCGATCAAGGCTCACCGGAAATTTTAAAAAGAGCCATAGAAGCTGAAACAGACAGAGCAAAAAAGAATGAACTGCGTTTGAGGCTCGCAGACCTGTACACCAAGCTGCAAAATTTCCCGGCAGCAATACAAGCCCATAAAGAAATTTTAGAAGACTGCCCGCCTAACACCCAAGACCCTTGCCGCAAGGCTATCTACGAACTCGGCGATCGCAGCTTCTTAACGCAAAACTGGCCAATGGCCCTCGAATACTACAGCAAAGCCGTGGAGCAATACAGAGATCCAACCCTCGTTCCTTGGGCTTTATTTCAAATAGGCAATGTATTTCGCAAACAAGGCAACTTCAAAGAAGCCGTGCGCAGCTACGACCGCTTAATAAAAGAATTCGGCGGCACTTACTGGGCAGATCAAGCCAAGCTTTACAGAGACGATGCAATATGGCAGGAAAGCAACCAGGGAGTATTGAGAAGATGACAGAAAATCTAGCACAGTTACTTTGCGATAGCTTGAACTCCCAGCTCTCAACTTACAAGCAAATTTACGATCTTCAAAACGAGCTGCTTAAAGATTTGGATTCCACAAATGAATTGAATAAAATAATGGAATTGCTGGAAAAAAAGAGTTCGCTTTTAGATAATATCAAGGCAGAAAATACTCGCTGCGCTCCCTTTGTTGAAGAATTTATAGGAAGAAAAGAAGAAATGAAAAAACATCCTCTATATGCAGATATTGAGCATACAATATCGGAAATAGAGAAATTCGTTTTAGACCTGCGTGCCCAAGACGAAGCCATGATCCAAAGATTCGACTCGCAAACCCAATCCAAAAACAGAATTGACGCATTCAGGGCGTTGCGGTGAAATCCCAAGAAGAATTGATAGGCGAAATAAGCACCGTTATGGAGCGTTTTATGGCGCAATCCGGGGAACTGGAGTTTGCGTACAAGGCTCTGGAAATGCAAACCGAGCAGCTGAAAAAAATGCAAGAGGAGCTTCACCAAAGCAGAATTTTGAGTGCGCTTGGTGAAATGTCGGCTACGGTTGCCCACGAAATACGCAACCCGCTTAGCGGCATGGGCGGCTATGCAAGCCTGCTGGCAAGGAGTATCCCGCCCGAAGATCCCAGGCGCAAATATGTGGATAAAATAATAGGCGGCATTTCCAGCATAAATAAAATAGTTGGTAATTTACTTGTTTACACGAAAAAAATAAACTTGGAAAAGCAGAGTGAAAATTTAGTTGCCTGGGTAGAGGCAATTCTAGCGCATATAGAAATAGAAATAGAAAAAGAGGGTAAAAATGTCAAGCTTGAGCGCAGTTTTCCGCCAGAACCGCTAAATGCGGAAATAGACAGCGAAAGATTGCAGCAGGTTATGCTGAATTTGCTTATGAATAGCATCCACGCCATAGAAACAGAAGGCTGCATAAGGGTTGGAATTTGCACAAATGAGGGTTTTGCAGAAATATCCGTATCTGACAATGGAAAAGGCATAGAACAGGAGCATTTAAAAAGCATATTTACTCCCTTTTTTACCACAAAAGAGCAGGGAACAGGTTTGGGTCTTGCCATAGTTAAAAAGCTTGTGGATTTGCATGAAGGCTCCATTTCTGTTGAGAGTCGGTCGGGTAAAGGCACCTCTTTTTGCATAAAAATCCCCGTATAATCACACTTTTTCGCTTTTTTTAAGGAAAAATGACAGGAAAATGACGAAAAATAATAAAATTTTGCTTTTTCCAAAAAAAAAATCTATATTTACCCGTGACTGTGAAAAAATTTATTATCATTATTGTGCTCTTTACCCTCTACGGCGAGACTTTTGCCAGGGTAGAATATAAGGGCAAATTTTATAGAACAAGAGAAATTGGCGAAACAGAATGGCTTATACAAGACCTCGGCGGTAACGGTATGGGGTACAAATGGAATACAGCCAAAAATATTTGCCCAAAAGGCTGGCACCTGCCAAGCAATAACGAATGGCGAGAGCTTAACGAAATTATGAAAGAAGACAGAAGGCTCTTCGAAGATTTTGTAAGAAATAGTAGCAATCATTGGTGGAGTTCAACATCGCAAACTCTTCGTTATGCTCATCTATGGTTTTCAATACCTACGCATGTAGAGTTGGGCAGCAATAACCTGGCAGACAAACTCAACGAATATTCTGTTCGTTGCGTTAAAACTAAAGCGCCTGAGCCTTAACCACGCTAAACGTTTCGCCGTCTGCGAATGTGGTTTTTATAATAGAATTAGGGTTAATATTTGCCGAGCGCAAAATTTTGCCTTCTTTGTCTTTTGTTATAGTATAGCCTCTCTTTAACTGAGTTTCTGGGTTTGCCGCATGCGTTTTTTCTTCCAGTAGTTTTAAAATCTGCATTTGATAATCGAGCATTTTAGGTACGCCTCGTTTTAGACCGAGAGTATTCCTTGCTAGCCTTTCTCTTTCGCGAGCGAAAATATGCGATAGGCTTTCAAGTTCAAGAGACAAGGTTTGCAGCCTTTGCCATGCGCTGAAAACCCTTTCTATTAAAAAATTCGCGCAATCCGTTGGGGTGATTAAACGTGTATGAGCGACCTTGTCCAGCAGGCTCTCGTCTATTTCGTGACCTATTCCTGTTAAAACTGGCAAAGGGAAAATGGCAGCGGCTCGGCAAAGGGCGTAGCTATCGAAAAATATCAAATCTGTTTTGGAACCGCCGCCCCTTATTATGCAAACCACATCTAAATCTTTTATTTCTCTTAGCTTGCCAAGCGCTTCTATTATGTCTGCTTCGGTGTTTTGCCCTTGCATTTTTGCGGAAACAGTGTTTATGTTAAAGGCAAAGCCAGAAGCCTTTATTGTTGAAACGAAATCGTTGTAAGCTGCGCTATTTTCTGCTGTTATAAGGCCTATATTCAAGGGTAGCAGCGGCAGGGGCAAGCGCGCATTTAGGCGACTCAGGTTTTCGCTAACAAGCCGCTCCCAAATTTTTGTTCTGGTTATAACAATTTCGCCTATGGTGAAAGTTTCATCTATATCTGAAATTACGCATTGAAACTTTCCTTGCGGAATATAAAAATCTGCTTCTATCAGCACCTTTATGCGCAAATCTTTTTTTATGCTAAATGGCACTGGAAGCATGCTTAGCCGGCGATTTAATGCGGCATACTGGGCGGAGAATATAACAAGCCCAAGCGAAGCTTTGGGCAAAACGGAATCTTCTTCGTATTCAGCGAGCGTTATGTAAACAACTTTGCCCCTCTCCTGCAGGCTTGATACTGTGCCATGAACCCAAACTGGAGGAATGTTGCCTTTAACCAGCCTGCGCACGGAGCTTAAATATTGCGTTAGGGAATAAGAATTATCCCTCGGCAAGGGCAGCCTCTAGTACAAAGTCTCCTAAATCGGAAGAAAAGGGAATGACTATGGTTGGGGCGTATTTTGGCATAAACACCATGTGTTTAGAGCCTCTTGCGATGGAAGGCAGGGAAATGTCGAATTTCTCGTTTTGTATAAATGCTTTAACATAGCCTGCTATTATATTCACAAGCTCGCCAACGGCATCGCTGACATCGGGGCATAGCTCGGTAAAATTCTCGCATAAGAATTTGTTTACAACATTAATGCCGCTTTGCTCAGGGAAGCCTATAACCACGGCTCCCCGAACCGTTCCGGAAAGACCTATCATTCCGGAAATATCTTTTGTATTGCTTTCTTCTGCAAGCAAGTGAGGTTTCCCGGCTTTTACCGGAAGCTGCAGCATTTTATTAAATGTATCACTAGTTGCTGAAATAAAGGCGTTTATCCATTCTGCTTTCATGCCCTAGAATATAGTAAATGCTTGAGCTTGTGGTCAAGGCTTGCTTAACTCCGCTTTGCAGCAAAGAACAGCGTGGAGAGCAAAAGCATAACGGATAAAATGTAAAAAAGCCTTAGATTTTTTGACCATTCATGTTCACGTTCGGAAATGATAATGTAAAAATCCGACAAAAGCTTTTCACAAGCTATTTGAGCTTTGTAGTGTGCTATTACCCATTCAGCAGTATCGCAAGAACCGTTTTCTACGCACGACTTTAACCACCTGCTTCTAAAAAAAATGCTCCTTTCTATTTCATTTAATTCCCCAGCGGACGGAACCTCAATTCCTTGTTCTCTTAGGCTATAAAACATTTGCGAAGTTGTTCCCAGCAAATCTCTTTGTATTAATAGATTGTCCCTTAGCGAAGCAGCATTAAAATTTCCATCTTCGGTAAATATTGGTTTTTGGGAATCTAATACTCGGTATTCGTATAAATTTGAAATCACTTGCCAATATGCAAATGGGGTATCGGCTTGTATGCGGTAATAGAAATATGAAAGAGTAAGAACGGAAGCAAGAGCGAGCAAGCCAGCGAATAAACTAAAACGCCGAAACAGTAGTTCTTTCATTTTACAAAACAAGCCCGTAGATATAAGAATGCAGCCACGGCGCAACTCCAAAGAATAAAACTGCAAAGCCCAAGAATGCTAAAATTACTTTTTCCGAAAAACTAACAGACAGCGGAGCTAATTCCTCTTTTGCTTCGCTAACCCAGGAGGCTTTTATTACTTGTAAATAATAGAATAGGGCTATAACGCTGTTTACTGCTGCAAAGCCCACCAACACGTAATTCTGAACGGATGCTGCACTTGCAAACACCATCCACTTGCCTATAAAACCTGCGAGCGGCGGAATGCCCGCCAAGCTAAATGCGCTTATTGCAAACAAAACTGCAAGAATAGGGCTTTGCTTTGAAAGCCCTCTCAAGGAATCAAAATTTTCAGGACGGCTTTTGCCTATTATGCCTATTAAGTAAAACATAAGATAATTTGAGAAAGCATAAAGGAACAGGTAGTAAATAAAAGACGACATTCCAAGCCGCACTCCTCCGCACAGGCCTATTAAAATATAACCTGCCTGCGCAATGGAGCTATATGCCATAAACCTGCGCAAGCGGCTCTGTTTAAGCGCCCCTAAATTGCCTATAAATATGGTTGCCATTGCGAGCACTGAAAATATTGTTTGAAATACAAAGCCCAAACTGGATAAAGGCCCGTAAACCAAAATGCCGAGGAAAGCCAGTGCTGTAGCTTTTGAGGTAACGGAGATATAAGCGGTTACCGAAGTTGGTGCGCCTTCGTAAACATCTGGTGCCCATGTGTGGAATGGGAAGAGAGTTAGTTTAAAGCCCATACCCGTGACTATAAAAACAACAGCTATAAGCAATAGGTTGAAATCTGCGCTGGCGGCATGCTGCGTAGCGTTGAAAATATCGACGTATGAGAGCGAACCGGCAAAGCCATATAAATACCCCATTCCAAACAGCAGCACGGCGGTTGCTATGGAGCCCATAAGAATGTATTTAAGCGCCGCTTCTGTGCCTCGCGAATCGCTTTTATTCCAGGCTACCAAAAAATACATAGGCATGGTTGCAAGCTCCAAGCCTATAAACAAAGATAAAATTTCCTGAGCGGAAACCACCAGCATTCCACCCACAGCGACAAATAGCATAGCAGCTAAAAATTCCGGCCTATGCTTCAAATCGCTGCTTTCACTCAAAACAGATGCCAAAAAGAAAGACAAAAGCAAAAGCTCTCTAATTAAAATCCCAAAGCCATTCACATTCCATGTTATAATTTTAGTATTCAAATTCTCAAATTCGCAAACCGAAAAGCCTGCATAAAGCACAAAAAGCCCAGCCGCAGCCACATTAGCCAAAATAGTAGCGCCTTTTTTAGAAAAAAGCCCCAAGGCCAACACCGCAAAGGGCAACAGTATAAAAAGACAATCCAGAATTATAAACGGTGACATGGGGGTAATGTAGAAAAATTTTTACCTGTTAATTCTTAATTGGGGTTTAGACAAAAAATTTTCTATCTTACACTCCGAGGAAAAAAATGACAGATAAACTTTGTAAAAATTTAGTTGCGCTTTTCGCAGCCCTTATTACCTTTGTTACCTTCTTTTTAACAATGGCTCCAACGGTTAGCTTTTGGGATTGCGGCGAATTTATTGCCAGTGCCTATACTCTTGGCATTCCGCATCCGCCTGGGCGGCCCTTCTTTGTTCTCTTTGCTCGCGTGGTAATAATTCTTTTGCCAATGGTTGAGGAAATAGCAAAGAGGCTGAATTATATATCGGTGTTTGCGTCTGCGGCGGCGGTGTATGTAACTGTTCTCTTTGTTTGGGACTTGCTCGCCAAGTTAATGACAAATGTTCCAAGGTTTATCTCTATAATAGCTTCCCTTTCAGCAGGGCTTTTGCTGACTTTCTCCGACACATTCTGGTTTAACGGGGTAGAAGCCGAGGTATATAACCTCGTTATGTTTGTAGTGCTGCTCATGTCTTACCTTGCTTTGAAATATTTGGATTATAAAGATGAAAGCCGCGGAACTCAGTACCTTATTTTTATATGCTATTTGGCTTTTTTGGGCATGGGTTTCCATTTCTTCTCCATGCTTACGGTGCCGGCAATATTTGTTTTGGTTTTGCTTGCGAATGGAACGCCCTTTAAAGATTTAACGAGCCGCTGGCCCCTTTGGGTTTCGGGCACGGTGCTTTGCTCTACTGTTTACGCTATTTCCAGCTTTATAGTGCTTTCTTTTGTTCTTTTGCTGGTTCTCTTAGCAGCATGGCTTTATGCTAAAGATAGCCCTCTTCACAAAGATATTTCTCTCTCTCTCGCCCTAACTATAGTGGCTATAATAGGGTTTAGCACTCATCTTTATCTTCCTATTCGCTCGGCTTTAAATCCCATTATAAATGAAAATGCTCCTGGAATAGCTCTCAAAAACGAGAGCGGCCAATACCAGCTTAAAAACTTTTTGCCGCTCAAAAACAACGAAAGCTGGCGCGCCTTTTACGACTATCTCGAACGCAAGCAATATGGCTCCGAAAGCATGATTCGCAGGTCTTTTTATCGTCGCTCGCAGTTTGAAAATCAAATGCTGGTTTTCCCTCACATGGGTTATGGCGGCTGGCAAATTGCTCAATACACGCCTTTTAAACCCGGCGAAGTATATTATTACCGCCCAGGCATCTATGCCATAGAAGCCGAAGGGAACGAGCCTGTGGTGCGAGGCTCTATTAAATTCCCAACACTTATGATAAGCATTGGCGAAAACAAGCCTTTGCAGGCGGTTATATTCCTAATTTTTAACGGCTTGCTTTTTTGGGTAGTTGCCACGGCGTTTAGAAAGAATAAAACCATTGGCATATACATAGCCTTGCTTTACGGGCTTTCCTCTTTTGGTCTTTTGTGGTATTTGAATTTTGCCGATGGCACCAAGCTAGAGCGCCATACTTACGAAGCGTGGACAGATGGAATGCAGCGTTTCAATGCAGAAATGAACTCTGGAGTTACCAACGTTCCAAACCCGAATGTGCTTTTAGGTATTCAGCGCAGAATAGCCAACGGCGAAAAAAGCGCCGAGCAAACGAGCGCATGGCAAAACTGGCAGAGAATAAGAGCGGCTTTCCAAAGAGAGGGCTATCAAGCGCCATCACTCCCAGATCCAGTGCATTTAGAGGTTAGAAACAGAGATTATTTTTACAGCCCGGCCTTTATGTTCATGTCTTTGCTTTACGGGCTTGGCATAGGTTTTTTATTAATAAACCTTCAGCGGAAAAGGGCAAAATTGCTGTTCCCTAGCGGCATTGCCATAGTTGTGCTTTGCGGAGCGATTCCGCTTTTTGCGAATTACAAAGAGCATAACAGATCTAATCTCTGGGTTCCGTGGGACTACGCTTATAACCTGCTGATGAGCTGCGAACCGAATGCAATACTTTTCACCAACGGCGACAACGATACATTCCCGCTTTGGTTTGCTCAAGAAGTAGTAGGCATAAGAAAAGATGTGCGAGTTGTGAATTTAAGCCTTGGCAATACCGACTGGTACATAAAGCAAATGCTGGAAAACGAGCCAATTCTAAAACTCAGTTTCGATAAAGCGGGCATAGATGAGCACATGGTAATTTCCGAAAAAAATTTCAGGCATCCGTCTCATACTATAGAGTATTGGCTGGAAGATGCAGAAGAGCGTATTTTAACGCTTAACCGCCATGTTAGAATTTTTGAGAGCCGTTTGGAAGCAGCCACAACCGCTGAGGATTCTGCAAGAATAAATGCCGAGCTGGAAAGGCGAATGCTAGGATTGCAGGTCTTTACTGCTTTAAGAGACTGGGCACAGCCTCGCAAAAATGGCACTATGCAAACACAGAATAAGCTGGTTGTTGATTTAACTTTGAATAATCCGGAAAAACCCATACACGTTTCAACAACGGTTGCGCTTTCCAATGCCGTTGGCTTAGATAAATACATGGTGCAGAAAGGCATGATATGGGATTTGATAAAAGGAACGCTTACTCCAACCAACGAAGCAATGGATATAGACAGAACCGCTTTTTTAATTGATAGCGTATTTAAATTCAGAGGCCTTGGCGATAGCTCGGTCTTTATAAACTACGAAACAGAGCGGCTTCTTTTTGGTTATAACTCAATGTATATCCGCATAGCAATGGCAATGCGAGACAGCCTTATTTTGGATAGAAAAAATCCCAGAATTTTGGAAAAGGGCTTGCGTTTTCTTGATTTGGGCACAAAGCAATTCCCCAGAGAATGGCGTAATTATGCGATTGCTTCGGAGTTGTTGATGCTTGCCGAAGAAAATGACCGCGCAATAGAGTACTTGGAGAATGGCTTGAGGCAGACTTCAAAAGGCTCTATGGGAGAAAGATATTTAGCGCAGCAATTGCAGCAGTTCAATGCTATGAGAAATATAAATCCAATTGAGGCATTCGGGGAACTAGACGAAGACTTGAAGAGAGAATTGATGGAATTAGGATTTGAAGATGAAAAGTCTGAGCATAGTAATTCCGATTAAAGATGAGGCTGAAAGCCTTCCTGAATTGTTGGCGGAAATAAAAGCCGCCATTTTCCCTGTTTATAAAGACTTTGAAGTTATAGCTATAGACGATGGCTCCAGGGATAATTCCTGGGAAATTTTGCAAAAATTATCAAAGGAATATGAGTTTTTAAAAACGGTTCGTTTTCAGTATAATTGCGGAAAAGCCACGGCTCTTTCTCTTGGTTTTCACCTTGCGAGCGGCAGGTACATAGCAACCATCGATGGCGATTTGCAAGACAATCCCGCTGAAATTCCAGAGATGCTAAAAATGCTGGAAGGCGGTTCTGATTTGGTTAGCGGCTGGAAAAAAAAGCGTCGTGATCCTTGGCATAAAACAATTCCCAGTAAATTTTTCAATTTGGTTGTTTCCATTGTTTGCGGCCAAAGGCTGCACGATTTTAATTGCGGTTTAAAGGTTTACAAAGCCGAGGTTGCAAAAAGCGTTTCGCTTTACGGTGATTATCATCGCTTTATTCCTCTTATGGCTTCTTGGAATGGTTTTAAAATTGGAGAAAAAGCGGTTGAGCACAGAGCGAGGCGGCACGGCGTTTCCAAATACGGCGTTTCTCGTTTGCTATCGGGTTTTTTAGACCTAACAGCTTTGATGTTCTTGCATAAATTTTCGCTAAAACCCCTGCATTTTTTCGGCACTCTCGGTTTATTTGCCTGCATGGTTGCGTCTTGTATTTTTGCTTATTTTGGTTTTGAATGGGCTACCACAGGCAAACTAAGAGTTCGCCCCTTGCTGGTTCTAGCAGGCTTTGCCTTTGTTTCCGGCGTTCAATTCATATCGCTAGGCTTATTAGGGGAAATGCTGAACTTCAAAATGCAGAATAAGGATTACCCTGTTGCGGAGAGAACGCAAAAAAGCACATAAATGAGGATCAACCTAAAATTTCCAATACTCTGTTCACTTTTGAATTGCTTTGAGCAAGTATTGATATAGCCGCCTGCTGCTGAATTTGAGCGGTTAGGAGCGCCGTGCTTTCTTTGGCAAAATCTGCATCTCTGATTTTACTAACATGATTGTTTAAATTTATGTTGGTATTATCCAAATCTTCAACCTGATAGTCCAGCCTGTTCACAAGAGAACCCATATA
>JAITFT010000151.1 GCA_031281155.1 Candidatus Fibrimonadaceae bacterium | reverse complement strand
GAACCACGTCGTCCTGGTTCCGAACCACGTCGTCCTGGTTTTGAACCACGTCGTCCTGGTTCGGAAACCACGTCGTCCTGGTTCCCTAACCACGCGGTCCTGGTTCCGAACCACGTCGTCCTGGTTTTGAACCACGTCGTCCTGGTTCCCTAACCACAGCTTTTTGCTCTTTTTCTGCCTCGCCGGCCTCGCCAAAACCACCGCTTGCTCAAAATCGCAATCAGCCTCCTCTGCAAGTTCCCTGCCAACATAAAGCTCCGCCAGCGCGCACCACAGCTCTAGGTCGCCGCTAAGGTCGTTTAGCTCCTCCATTTGCCGATAATCTATTATCCCATCGCTCTGCCACCAATAGGAAAAACCAGTTTCTTCTGCATACGCCCATGCGAATGCCAACCAAAATAAAAAACGATATGCTCTCACATATAGTTAGACGTAATTGGAGGGCAAAAAAAACAGCCCCCCCCTCATTTTATTCGGCACGTCCTGTGCCTCACCCTTCGGGCCAGCCTGCAGGCTGTTCGCCTAATGGCACATCCTGTGCCCGGCGTGATAACAATTGTAATCAAAAAACAGCTTTTTTCATCTAATCAATCGTCATCTGCTTCCGTTTCTTCACTATCTTCATCTTCGAGAATGCTGTCGTGTTCTTTGGAATTTTTGTTTTTTGCCAATTCCCCAAGCATTTTTGCTTTGAAATATAGTTTGGGATTGTGCTCTGCGAGAAATTTTTCATCCTTTGGCGGGACTTTGTCTCCTTTTATAATCCGCATTGCAATAATAAGTGCTTTTGCGTCAGCATCCATAGAATCTTTATCTGCTTTTTGCGCATTTTCGGCGTTGTCTCCTTTTTTCAATTGAATTTTATTAGGAAAAGAAAACTTTTGCGTTTTCTGAATGCCTGTAAAGCTTAATGTACCCGCAATTTTCATTTTATACTCCTTTGCTATTATATATCGGCTGAATTGGAGGAAATGTTAAGCGTTTTAAGATTAGTTTATATTTGAAAACCCCCTGCTATACCTGAACATCATAAAAATCAATATTCCGCCGTAAATGATTTGGCGCATATTGGCGGCGATGGAGCTGGGCATGCCCACAAAGCGCAGGGCTTCGGGTAGCAAAACAAGAAAGGCTGCCGCTATAACGCTTCCCCATAGATTTCTCATTCCGCCGATGATGACGATGGAGAGGATGAAAATGGATTCGTCAACCGTAAAACTTGTTGGATCAATGTAGGTGATATAATGGGCATAAAGCACACCCGGAACGGCGGCGATCATTGCGCTTACGGTAAATGCTATGACTTTGGTCAGATAGACATTCTTGCCCAGCGATTGCGTAAAAATCTCGTCTTCGCTTAATGCCCGTAGAGTGCGGCCAAAGGATGAGCCTGTTAGTTTTTTGAGAAAGAAAAATATTAGGGCGGCAAAAAACAGGGTTAGAGACAGAAAAAGTATTCGGTTTCCCATTCCTATTTCAATGCCAAAAAGTTGAATGCTTGGAATGCCAGGGATGCCTAAAGGTCCTCTTGTAAGCGACATCCAGTTGTTCATTAGCGAAAAGACAACAACCTGAATGCCCAAAGTACATATAATAAAATAGTCGTCGATAGTGCGCAAGGCAATAGCGGATACGATCAATGCCAATAATCCGCTTAACAGCATGGCGACAGGCAATGTCAGCAAAAACGGAAGTTGGTAATTTACGGCAAACAATGCTGCGGTATATGCTCCTACACCATAAAATCCGGCATGAGCTAATGAAATCATCCCGCCAAAACCTGCGGAAAGATTCAGGCTTTGTGCCAGCATTGCGTATATGCCTATCAATATCAATAAATGCAGTATGTATTCCATCTATTCTTCCAACGCTTTCTTGTTTTGGGCAGGCGGCAAGAAATTTTCGCCCGTAACTACCGATTTACCTGTTTTTGCTTCCAATTCTTTACGGGCATTTTTAGCTATTTTTCCTCCTTTTTCACCTGCTTCGGCATTTTTCGCAAATCCTTTTGCCTGTTCGCTTTCGGCAATTTGTCGAGTTGAAAGTTCGGCTAAAGCGGTAAAAATCAATTCCGCTTCGGACATGTGGTCGCGCAAATTTTGTGTTTTCAGATTTTTCAACGCTTTATGCCGTTTTACAGTCATTTCTGTCCATTCTTGATGGATAATGTTGGTTAGCGCAGCAAATTCGTCTTGTTCTCCTACGCCCGATTCTTTCCAATAGTCGGTAAGTTTATTGCGGGTTTCCTGACCGCTCATGCGTTGCTGTATCCATTTTTCGCTTCGTCCGAGTTTTTGCCAATTATCTCTTGCACGGTCTATGCTTTGTTCGGGGTCTGTCGTTTCCTTAATACGCTCGTACCCGACTTTGGCGAGCCACTGTTTGAACGGTTCGGCTTTCTTGCTTGGAATGGATTGAACTAAGCGTAAGATTTGCTCGACATCGGCTACATCGGTGAGTCGCATTTTGCCGTCTTCGGCAATCATTTTCAATTGCTGACAATTTGTCAGCAGTTCATTTGCTCCCTCTTCCGAAAGGCGCTCTTTTAGTTTTGCCCAATAATTACTTGCCCCTCGTTGCGTTGGTTGGTCTGTTAATATCGATACAATATCCACCACTGAAAACCACCATTTTTCGTTTTCTTCGTCCCATTCTGCACGTATCTTCTTTTCTTCAAACAATTTAATTGCAGTTTCTTGTTTCATAATATCCTCCTCTAAATCTCTACCTTTTTCAATCGTTTACCGCTAAAACCGAGCGGTTTGGCTATTAAAAATAGAATTAAAATTATATATGCTACGGCATCCATCCATTGGCTGCCGATGTAATAAGCGGCTAAATGCTGTGCTGTTGCTAAGAGCAGCGCACCGCCTACTAAACCCCAATTGCTGCCTACACCGCCAATAATCATTGCTACTACACCATAGAGTAGCCAGTTAAAGCCCATAGTTGGTCTCATATCCGTATCAAACGCAATCAAAATTCCTGCTACTGCCACCAGTGCTGAGCCGATACCAAACGCCCACAAAATAACTCTGTCAGAAGAAATGCCGATGATGTTGCTTAATTCAGGATTGCTTGCTACTGCGCGGATGTTTCGTCCGATACGACTGTATTTCATAAAAAATACGCAGGCTATAAATAATGTCAAGCAAACTGCGATTGTAATCATTTTAATATCGGTAATATATGCTCCGAAAAACTCATTTCCGACCCTGGTGTCCCAAGTTCGTACGCTTTGAGTGGCATTGCCCCAAACCATGGGTATTATGTTTTGCAAAACAGTATAAAGTCCTAACGAGGCAATCATTAACATCATAGGCGAGGCATTGTATTTTCTTAATGGTTTGTATAAGGATATTTCAGATAAGATTCCTATGGCTATGGCGCAGGTAATGGCTAAAGGAATAGAAACTTCTATTGGAATATTTAATTGCATGAAAAAAAGATAGGTGAAATAAGCAGAAAAAGTTAAAGTTGCGGCATGGGCGATGTGAAAAAAACGGCTCGCGTAATAAATCAACGAAAACGATTGCCCTATTAAAATGAATAAGGCAAATGTTAACAATATATTTACGATTATCTGCATATTAAAAAATCACCTTATATCCTTTCTCTTGCAATAATGCAACCGTTTTTTCGCGATTATAGTAAGATGTATGAAATTGTTCTTGCCCATCTCTGACTAATTCGGAATTTAGATATGCGCCCGGAAATGTACCGCAATCAATAGTAAAAAAATCGCCGCCGCCTTTTATCAATTCCAAATTCATATCTATTGTTTCCCGTGTGTTAATAAACAATTTTGTTTCGGGGAATATCAATTTGAATAGATAATTGATAAATATATAATTTTCATCATCAATTATAAATCTGCTGTTTTCAACATTTAATCCCATAGCACGTTTTAATCTTGGATTTCCAATGATGTATGGCTCTACTCCATAAGTTTTTCTAATATATAAACCATGTGCGATTAAATTCAAAACATCTTCAACCCAATCGCTTAGTCCAAACAATACCGCAAAAGCATATTTTTTTATTCCTGCCTGAATTGATCTGTCAAAAATATCTATCCGATAGTTGAAATCAGACTTAGGCGTATTATTAGGATGCCACTTTGAGTAACTATCGGAATATGTTTCCATCCATAATAACACAAAATCAATTCCGGCGTCATTCAAAATTCTGTAATCTTCCAATGATAACGGCGGGGCATTTATGCCGATTTCGAGTTCTTTGCCGATGGATTTTCCCATACGTTTTGCTTTTACAATTCGTTCGGCAATTCGTTTTGCGGGAAAGTTTGTGTCGTTAGAGTAAACAAATTCTATATTTGTGTATCCCCAACTGAGAATAAGTTCAAGCTCTTTTTCAAAGTCGTTGTCGTTTAATTCGGTTCGCAAAACGTGCGGGTTGCTTTTTCTGAAACCGCAGTAGGCGCAGTCGTCTATACATTGGCTTGTGTGGTATTGGGGGATTATTGCTTGTAAAGTGTTATTGTGTTTTTGAGATTTTTGATTTGAAACGATGTCGATTATTTGCGCTTTTTTTTCTTTGTTGTTTATGCATTCGTTTAGGAGCATGCGGATGTCGTTTATTTCTAAGTTGGTATAATGAGCTATCGCCGTTTCCAATAATGTGGCGAAAGCGTTATTGGAGGTGCGGTAGTTGAGTTGTGAATAAAGGATGTTTGAGTACATTATTTCTTTTTCTCCTTTTGAATTACGAAACCAACTTGATTGTGTGTACTCTTGTAATTAAAGTCTGGGGTGTTTTTAATTACAAATTTATATTCATCAGTCCTAAAGTTTTTTAGATAGTCTTCCATGCTTTTTTTGCTAGATGGCTTGAATGACTGAAATATTTGTATTTGTTGCATATTATAAAATTTTTGGAAAACATTTTCTGTTTTTTCGTTTACATCATCAAAGACATCGTTCGGATGAAGAACGTTACCTTTATTTTTCCATTCTTTCAACAAAAAGTTCCCCACAAAAATATCATTTTTATATCCTTCTACACTATTGGGAAAACCAAAATCATAATAATCAGCATTTATATTACCGTCTTCCTCAGTAGTATCAATGCCAAACACATTTAAGGAAGTATTAAACAATTTTAGCCCAGATTGTGATTTGTATGGTTTTATTATTTTGTTCAAATTTATCTCATTTTTCTTTTTACCTATGATTGAATTTGCAACTGAATTATTAATTTCTGTTGTTATCAACAAATAATCTCTTTGTCTCATAAAATTAAATATATTCTTTAACAATGACTTTTGGGAAAGTAAGTAACCATTTGCAATTAATATGATTATAATAGGATGTTCTTTTATATTGTCAGCATGAAAAATGTTATTGCGAAAAACATCGTAATAACTGACTTTATCCAAATCAATATCTGTATCCATTAAATCAAAAGGATCTGAATAAATAAACTCAACAACAGCTTTATTCTTCCTTGATAATTTTATTTTTTCTTTTACTCTTTCAATGATATGAAAGCTGAAATCAAGAATGGCATATTTATTTATTTCTTTTTTTAGTTTACTGATGTTTGTAATAATATTTTCAATTTCAATGCCCGATCCAACACCAATATGCAAAATGTTATATTTTATTGTAGAGTTTTTACCAAGTGTCTTTGATAAATCAGGTAAAAACTTTTCATTAATATAATATTGTTCTCTCCTTACCAAATCTTGGTCATCAGTAATCTCATTCCAACAATCCGCACCATGAACATGATAGCAACACGAATGAATAGTAGGATTAGGCGGTATCTTTGTTATTGATTCTAAAAAAACAATTTTAGAGTCATTTATATTTTTTTTCATATTAGCTACCGTGATAAAACCATTTCCTTCACAATTCCAATCTTCAACATAAATTTTTTCTATAGCTCGCCTAAATTTGCTGTTAGCGGACGAATGTAAATCTATTAGTACTAAATCGGTTTCTTTTGAATAATCACTGTCAGGCATTTTCCATTTCAAAGCTATTTCTCCATTAAAAATAGCATAATCATAACGTTCGACTTCGATGTCTTTAATATATGTTAGGGTTTTATTCAATGTATCGTAAGTTACAAAGCAAGTATTTTTATCACAATCTTCAATAGCATTAAGATGCTTAAAATACAAATAATATGTTTCCGTCAAGAAAAAATACTTTGGTTCATCTATGACAATCAACCGTTTCCTTTTTTCTTTAGGAACTTCTTTCAAAGCCTTAATATAATTAGGGACTAAATCTAGATTATTCTTATCTGGCCAATTGTTGAACTTCTTTTTTGTAGCTAAATTAGGCATTATTTCTTCTGAATTCATATACAAACTTTTTATCCATTCATATGGGTTTAATGAACATGTTAATAAGATTTTATCGTTTATAGTATCTTTTTTTTTCATCTGATAATGTTTTTTATCATCATATATTTCAAATAATTTCTGAGCAAACAGAGAATAGTCAGTACCTTTAATTGAGAAGGTAAGTTCGCCAAAATTTGAATCTAACTGCTTTAATATAAATACAGAAACAATCCATTTTGTACGACATGTTTTATTACTGCGTAATAAGTTGATTTTTTCTTTAAATATATTGTTTTTCGCTTCATCAGACTTAACCTCATTAATAATATGTTCAAGTTCACCATATTTTTTTATAAACAGCACTTTTTCGTAATACTCTGCATAAATTGATTTAACTTTAAGTCCTTTTACTGCCCAAATAGCAAATATGCCCAAAAGTAGTGGTCCAATCCACCTATAGTTTGAACCGTCGCTAAAAAAATAGCTCAGCAATACTACTAAAATTAAAACTATAAGTTCGATAGCGAACTCATGTTTAGTAAAAATTTTTATAATACGTTCTCTAATTTTGGAATTATCCTTTTTTGATCTCCATAAAATATAGCCGAAAAGCACTACAAAGAAAATTATCAATCCTACAATCAATCCATGCGTACACATTGCTAAAGATTTAATTGCGCTATCATTAATAGCACTAAATATATATTGGGTCATGCCGATGCCTCTTTCTGAATTACAAAGCCAACTTGGTTGTATGTTTTGTTAGAGTCTTTGAAAGCACAATCAACATCAGAAACATTTTTAATTACAAACTCATATTCATCTGTTTTAAATACTTCTAGATAAGATTCCATACTTTCTCTATTTGATGGCTTGAACGACTGAAATATTTGTATTTTGTCCATCCTATCAAAAGTCCGCCGCATATTATCATCAACACTCTCAAAAGTATCATCAAGTTTAAAATCAATATGCTTATCTCTCCATTTCGCCAATAGAAAGTCCCCTATAAAAACATCATTTTTATATCCTTTAACATTTTCAGGAAAGTCAAAATCATAATAATCTGCATTTACGGTATCAATACCAAGCAGATTTAATGAAATGTTAAATAATTTTAATCCAGATTGAGATTTGTACGGATTTATTATTTTATCTAAGTTCTCCTCGTTTTTTTTCCCGTCCACAACGGAATTATTAATTTCCGTTGTTATCAGCAAATAATCTCCCGGTCTCATAAATTTAAATATATTCTTTAATAACGATTCTTGGGAAAGTAAGTAGCCATTTGCAACTAATATGATTATAAGAGGCTTGTCTTTTATATCATTAGCATTAAATGTATTATCAGAAAAAACGTCATAGTACTTTACGTTACTTAGACTAATCTTCGTTACATCGACAGGGTCAGAATAAATAAAATCAATGTTTTTATCAGAAAAAACGGTATTCATTATTTTATTGCTACCCTTTAGTTGTTTTACCTTTTCTTTTACTCTTTCAATGATATGAAAGCTAACGTCAACGATGGCATATTTGCTTATTTTCTTTTTTGCCACGCCGATACCAGCAACAACATTTTCAATTTCAATACCTGACCCAACACCAATATGTAAAACATTGTATTGTGGGTCTTTGTCGAGTTCCATTTTTGACAAACTGGGCAAAAAGGTTCTATTAAGGTAATTCTGCTCTCTACTCCCTAATTTGTATCCATCGTTTTGATCTTCATTAATCTCATTCCAACAATCCGCACCGTAAGCATGATAACAATAAGAATGGATACTAGGCTTTTGCTCTATTATCTCTTGCAGGTATCTTTTTTTGGATTTGTTAATCTTTTCTTTTATTTCACTTACATTTTCAAATCTATGAGCTCCGCCGCTATCCCATCGTGAATTAATGGTTATTAATGCCTGTACTACAGGATCTTGAGAGTCATCTATTAGCTGTAAGTTATTACTGTTATCGTAATTCCATTCTAAAGCTATTTTTTTATTAAAGATCACATAATCGTGACGTTCAACATCAATATTGATATTAAGTTGATTTAGCGAATCGTAAGTTGTAAAGCGAGTATCCGCATCAGAGCTTTCATTGAGGTATTCAAAATACAAATAAAATACTTCATACAAAAAAAGGTTTTCCAAATCATCTAGAATTATCAACCTTCTTCTTTTATTTGTATCTATTTCTTTCCATTGCTGAATGTGTGCTGGAGGCGTGTGTTTTTTTCTGTCATTATCTGGCCATGCCTTGAATTTCTTTTTTGTAGTTAGATATGGTCTTACTTCTTCTAACATCTTTTCTGAAAACAAAGTTTTTAGCCACTTGTAAGGGTTAAATGTATTTGCTAACAAAACTTCATCTGTTTCACTTAATAGTTTTTGGGCAAAATCTGAGTACGCATGAGCATCAATTTTAAAAGTTAATTTTCCAAAATCTTTTTTTAATTTCTCAGATATGAATCGAGCTATAATCTGTTCAACATTTGCCTCACCAACATTGCGTAATTTTTGTATTTTATCACCAAATGTTTTGCCGCCTTCCTCATTTGCTATAAGTTTAAATTTACTTTCTTTTGGCACAAAAAAATCGTTGTATACCGTTTCATAAACTAGTGCTCGAATACCACCCCGTACAGCAAAAAAAGATAACAAGCCAATGATAATAAATTCCACTGTAACCAATAGCCAACATACAAGCGATTTAGGTTCTTGTATCTTTGCAAATTCTCGCGTACACAGCATCAGAAGTATTGCAACGACAAATGTAACGATTAAAGACAACCAAATTTCATTTTTGGTATCCAAAAACCATCTAGCTATTTTTTCTTTGCGACGGTCCATTTTTAATCTCCATAATGGTTAAAAGGTTAATTGCATAGTCACCAGACATAAATTCGCTCTTATTATTTACGCCTTGAAAGCCTTCTTTAAAATATTTGGAAAGTGCAATCATATTGGCTTCCTTCCGATTATAATCCCTAAGCAAGGATTAGTTTTATTTTCAATATAGTCTTCGTCTGTATTCACAACAAAACCGCACTCAGATAATAAATCTATAGTCTGTTGTTTTGCAATGAAATAATCCCGTTTCCCGTTCCGTGCACCTTCTTTAATTTCTAACAATTCATTTAAAAAATTTTCTTTGCCAATAGTTTTTTCACCTATTTCCTTTTGCACTTCCTTATAAAAACCATCATACAAAACATCTATTTCTCTTTTTCGTTCCAATTCTTCCGTATGACCGGATTTTATTTTATTGTCCAAAAACATTTCAGATATAATAACTACTCCTTCCGGCTTTAATGCTTTATGCAAAATAGAAATCGCCTTTTCTTTATCTTCGTATTTTATATCATGCAAAACAAAACTACATAAAATACAATCCCATCTATTTTTATCAACAATATCCAATAAATTATTAGGCTCTATTCTTCTGACTTCCACAGGAGAAAAATCCATTGTTTTAAGACTTTTGCCGGCATATTTATCGTCAAGATCAATCCATTCTATAGATTTCAATTTTCCTAAGAAACTTTGATTTATGTATTTTGCTTTTAACCTTTCAATCAAACAAATTATTTCATCCCCGAAACCTATTCCTAATGCTAACATATTCTCGGGGTTAATCTTTATAATTTCTTCTGCTTGGAGTTCCCATTGTTTTGTAATCGACGGCACTTCAGAAACAAGAGCGTACTCCTCGTATAAATGAGATTGCTTTTTTTGAGAACGGTCTCTTGTTGTTTTGCAACATTTCCTATATTTACAAAACAAAAACGCAGTTATAAGCGATAAGACTAACAAAGGAATATTGTTAATACCTATCGCCCACACTATCGTAAACACCAGACCTGTTACAATAAACGTTTGTGAGTAAAAAAACTTTTTCAATTTTCTCACTCTATTGTCACGAATTCCCCGTTTCTTACCGTCATAAACCTCATACTCTTAATAACATCACCGTTTTCATCAAAAGAGAATTTTCCTGAAACACCGTTAAAATCTCTGATTTTAGAAATTTCATTTCTTAGAGACTCCTTTGTGATTGGTTCTTTTTTTTCCTTGAGTTGCTTAATCGCATGTTCAACCACCTTCATAGCATCGTAACCGTGAGCAGCAAAAGCACTCGGTCTGTTTCCGAATCTGTCGGAAAAATTTCTTACAAAAGTTTGGATAATTTCGTCCCCGCTGTTGCTGTCGTACATCGGGTACGTAAAAATTATGCCCTCCGCTTGTTCTCCCGCCAACTGTATGATGCGCTCATCATACAAACTGCTAATTCCAAATATTTGAACATTAAGGTTGAGCTCCTTCGCTTGCCTTAAAATGTTAGCGACTTCTTGGAAATAACCGGGAATAAATAAAACGTCCGGATTGCTATTGCGAATTCTAACCAATTGAGTTCGAAAATCTGTAGCGCCCGGCTCGTATCCTTCATTAAATACAACCTGCCCTCCTTTTTCTTCAAACTCTTTAGTGAAAACATCTCTTATACCAACTCCATAATCAAGATTAACATACAACAATGCCGCCGTTCTTGCTTGTACAACATTAGCGATATAGTCAGCAATAATACGTCCTTCATAGTTATCTGACGACCAGATTCTGAAAAAATACTCGCCGGAATGAGTCAAAGACGGCAACGACGCTGTCGGAGACAACATCGGAATTCGTTCTTGTTGCGCAAGCGGAGCCAAAGCAGCGGCAACTGAACTCATGCCTCCTCCAATAATAATATCCGCATTTCGCAAAAGAAGGCTATTAAATATGGTCATCGCGGTTCTCGTGTCCCCCCGATCATCTTCTATGATTAGGCGAATCTGGTTTTTTATATCGGATTCTTCGTGAGCTAAAAGGATACCATCCCTAATAGCATTCCCATAAACAGCAATGTCTCCCGTCAAAGGGAACAGAACTCCAACTGTTGTTGAGTGCTCATTCCGTCCGCAAGAAACTAACAAAAGTAAGCATAAAATGCTTAGTCCAAAAAACTTATTTTTCATAAGTCCTCCTATTTTTTAAATTGTTTATTTTAAATTCATTTTTTTCCAGTATTTCCAATTCTACTAATGAATTGAAAAAACAGTTGAAACTTTCAGTATATTTTGGGTGCAAATATAGAAATTTATCAAGCCTTTCTGAGTATAAATTCGTTGTATAAAATTGACGGCAGATATCTTTTACAAGAGAATTAATATCAGAAAACTTATTTTCTTTCCAAACAAAATTTTCCGTATCATACAAAGACCAATCGACATTGCATAACCCTTCTTGTTTCATATCATTAAACCAGACACTTCCGGGCAATGGCGTTGCTATGCCAATACGTATTTGATGAGCCGGTATCTGTATAATTTGAGGAATAGCATTATATACATCACTATCCTTTTCCCAAGGGAAGCCAATCATATAAAATATTTGGCATAGTATCCCGGAAGAAGCCGTTTGTGTCATTATTCGATGAAGATTATTATTATCTTTTTTCGTATCATTTATTATACCGTTAGATACCGATTCTACTCCATACATCATTTTTACACAGCCAGCATCAGCCATTGTTTTCAAAAGCTCTATATCATCAGCCGTATTAACATTGCTCATACAGAACCATGAAATCTTAATGTTATTTTTTATAATTTCGTTACACAAATCAAATACTTTCTGGTGATTGACAGTAAAATTAAGATCCGTAAAAAATAATAAATTGACATTTTTCTCAATTAGAGACTTTATTTCTGCAACAACGTTGATCGGATCACGAAAAACAATTTTGCTTCCCTTATACATAGCCTCTTTACAACAAAAAGAGCAGCTATTGACACAACCGCGAGAATATTCAATATAGGCAAAACCGGATTGATCCGTATAATGAGGATAAATTAAACCGTAATATTTTTGTTGAAATATAGTCGAATTTCTTATCGGCAAAGGATAATTATCAATATCTAAAATCCTTTCAGGTGGATTAGAGATATATGTATTATTTTCATCATAATATGAAATGCCTGGTATTTCATTTAGTTGAGTGCGATTATCGGCATTTTGAAAATATGTTAATAGTTGCTCAAATGGTATTTCGCCTTCCCCTTTTACAAAAAAATCAAAAGGACCGCTAAGTTTAATATTGCTGCTCGGATGATATCCACCTGCTATAATAATCGTATCAGGAAATATATGCTTGATTTTTTTGGCGATCTCTTCTCCTAAATAATATTGAGAAGTCATAATAGAAAAAAGGACAATGTCCGGCAAAAAGGCTTCCACATCTGATAACAAATCATCTATAGAATTGATATATGGGATATACATAATCTCGTGTCCTTTTGATTGCGCAATAGCTAAAATTTTTGCTAATCCTAGAGGCTCACCAATAGTTCCTCTGGTGACAATATTTATGTTTTCTATTTTTTGTGGCTGTATTCCTATGATTTTCATCTTTTAACTTCCCCCAACTCCAACTCAACTTCTCTACCCACAACACCCTCCAACAACTGCCGCTTATGCTCCACAACAACAAAAGTCACACCTTCCTTCTTCAAATCAACAATGCAACCCTTAAACACCTCCGAATTTCCCGCATCCACTCCCGCAAACGGCTCATCAAGCAACGCCAATTTCGGCGAATGAACCAACACATTTCCAAAAGCCAAGAGTTGCCTCTCCCCGCCACTCATATTGAACGGAGTGCGTTTTCGCATGTTTTTCAACACAGGAAGCATATAAAATACTTTTTGCACACGCTCTTCGGCTTCTTTTTTCGGATAAATTCCCGCCGAAGTCAGTAGATTCTCCTCCACCGTAAAATCCTCAAAAACATTCTTTTTCTGCGGCATATACACAATTCCCAAACGTATCATCTCAGAAACGGGTAAGGCGGTAATGTTGCGTTCCTCAAAAAACACCTTTCCGTCTGCCGCCCACGGCTTCAACAAACCGTATATTGTTTTCAAAACCGTGCTTTTACCGGAACCGTTGCCACCGCTAAGCAAAACAACATCACCTTTATCCACCGAAAAAGAAACGTCGGTCAATACCTGCTTTTTACCGTATCCGGTGGTTATATGTTCCACTTTCAGCATACAACCCCTCTCTCCATCTGCAAAACACAGTCGCTTGTTTCCTCAATGTAGTCAGGATGATGTTCAATCTGCAGAATAGTTTTCCCTTCCTGCTTCAGCCGCTTAACTAATTCAATAATTTTCAACCTGTTATCCTTATCAATCCCTGCGACCGGCTCGTCAATCAAGAGTAATTCGGCATTATTGGCAATACAGCAGCCGATAGTCAATAATTTCTGTTGACCGTAGGATATTTCGCCTGCCAGCTCGTTTCGTTTTTCGGACAGGGAGACCGTTTCCAAAATCTCATCCGCGCGTTTTTGCTGGTTTTTGTCCGGATAGGCGAATTTTTTCTTTTCTAATGCCAGCATAATATTTTCGTAAACAGTCATTTGTGTGGCAAGACGCAAATCTTGAAACGTTCGCCCTATGCCCATCTGGTTTACACGAAACGGTAAAAAACGGACAATTTTCTTTCCGTTCAATTCTACACTGCCTTCATCAGGCTTCAAAAAACCGGATATTATGTTGATTAGCGTAGTTTTGCCCGAACCGTTGCCGCCTTTGAGCGTGGATATGGTGCCTTTCTCCAAACGGAGGCTCGCCCCATTCAGGACTCGGACATCGCCGAAGGATTTGTGGATATTTTTTAGTTCAAGCATCAAGAAAACTCCATTTACCCCAAACAAAAAAAGGCAAACTCTCGTTTGCCCCTCCACCATCACTTTTGTAAAAAAGACCCTCCACAGGAGGCTCTCGAAACTTTCCTAAACAATTATAAAACACCGAATGTTGATTTCCAAACATAATTCTAAGATGAATATAGTAAATTATAGTGAGCAATGATTACTTCAATGTTTGGGAGTAGGGATTACTCGCCTTTGGCGATTCACCAGCGAAATGTTCAGCGGAAAGGGTGTTGGCTAGTGGGGAGTGGATTGTCGCAAAATCCGCCACCTACGCCCCAGCGCTATGCCATAAATAAACGCTTGCAGCCTAAGGTTGCACCGCTTACCAAGGCTAGCGGCGGCCTGTTGCGTTCGCTACGCAAACGCAGCAGGCTTAGTCCTTAACACAGCGAACACTGAACAGACTCGACTTATCGTCGTTGCCCCTGCCCACATCGCTGAAGTTGCTGCCCATGACCCGGTACCACGCGAGGCTGGCACCGTCCTCCGTAGCGCTCCACCAGACGCCGCCGCTGCCGACACTGCTGAAGCTGCCATTCCAGCCGTTGCCACCCGGAAGGGCCGAAAAGCCGAAATCGTCGGTGCCAACATGAGTAGCATTGTAAAACCAAGTATCCACAGCCTTTAATTTCTTTCCAGCATTTGTACCAACAAAATTCGTCAATGTTGCCCATTCGGCATCTGTAGGCAAATGCCAGCCAGGAGGGCAAACGCCCTGAATACCGCTAGGATTAGCGCTTGAGCTCGCAGCGCCATTCATAGCCGTACTCCAATTGTAAAGACGGCCATATATATCGCAGTTCGATTCCAAATTACCATAACACACGCTACCAGCAGCAGCGAAATTCAAATTCTCTGCCAGCCAAATTTGCTCGCCTATCTCAACAGTCTTGTATGTTTGACCGCCGTGCGTTACAAAACCATACAATTTCTTAGTTCCGTTAGAACAATATTCTGTTACTGGGTTATACCAAACAGAGCCGCACTGGGTTTCAATGACATTGCTTTCGCATCGTTGATTTGCAGGATTGTAATCATTTCCGTTGCATTTATTCAAAACATCGTTTCCATTGCAGAATTGCGTTGCGGGGTTATGGTAGTTGTTTCCCGTTCCACACCTCGTCTCAACAACGCTGCCTTGGCACCTTTGGTCTGCCAAATCAAACACAGAGGAAACGCAGCAATCCTGCTCCAGCGGATTATACTGCTTCCCGCTGCACCTCGCCGGATTAGCCACGGAGCCTTGGCAAATATGAGTCGTAGGATTGTACTTCATGCCGTTGCACCTGCTGAAAACATCGCCATCATAGCAAAAATGCGTATCAGGGTTAAATATGCTCTCGCACTTTTTTGACATCTTATCCGCCTCATCGCGAAGATCATCAGGAATATCAGCGCAGCCAAAAAACGATAGCGCAAAAAACAGAAAACACAAAACTTTAAAAAACTGAAACATAAACTCTCCCTAAAACGCTATGTAAACAGTCACGCCGCTGGCAAGCATGGCCGCGCCGACCGCATAACCTATGTTGCGGTTTCTCTCCGCCCTCACTGCTTTCTCGCCGTTCCTTTTATCCACAGAATGCGAAACATCATTGTTTTGCTTAATGCCATAGCCAATAGCACCCAAGCCGGCCGCTACAAGACCCACGGAAACTACAGACTTACCTACGCTTCCGCCAGAACCGCCGCCGCCCGCATTAGCGGGGATAGAGATATCCGCAACGCTTATTGCCGCATCTGCCGCAAAATCCAAGCCCATTTTCAAGCTTATGTCTTTGAGCAAAGACTGAATTTCAGCGGGAGATTCGGGAAGCGCCTTTATGCAGCCAACGGTCAAGCCTACATTCGTCCTTTCGCTGTCTTTCGGCTTGCCGAAAGGGCTTTTCAGCTGCAGTTTAACCTTTGCCACAGCAGGAGGCAATTCCTTTACGAACTTCGCCATATCAAAGCTGTCTTTCTCCAAAAGCTCCGTAAAATCTCCAACGCAGCTCCTGGAAAGGCTGCTGCCGCTCAGCATCTGAGACACAGACACAACGGGCTTGGGCAATGCCGCAGCGGGAATTAGCGGAGGAGGCGATGGAACTGAGGGTGGCGCTTCGACTGCAGGCGCAGGAGGCTCTGGCTCAGCTGCCGGGGCTGGCTCCAATGCTTCTTGCTCAATATCTGCCGCTTCTTCAGGCATGAGGGACTCCTGCGAAAAAGCTGCCGAGAGGGATAAAATTAGAATAAACAATAGCGTGTGTTTTGTGGGCATGTTGTAATTATAGAAAATTAAAACATCGGTATCTATAATCAAAACTTCCTTATTTTTCTACCTTCCACAGCAATGTTCAAAGCAATGCACGCAGTTGTAAAAAATATTCCCAAGGGCAAAGTGGCAAGCTACGGTACGGTTGCGCGTTTATCTGGCTACCCAAGATGCAGTCGCCAAGTGGGCTTTGCTCTTCACGGAAATTCAGACCCTCATAATATTCCATGCCACAGGGTTGTTTTTAAAGATGGAAGTTTAAGCAAGGCGTTTTTGTTTG
>JAITFT010000139.1 GCA_031281155.1 Candidatus Fibrimonadaceae bacterium | reverse complement strand
GTTCCAGTAATGTGTCATCTTCAAGTGTTTCTGGTGGCAGTGAATACATAGCGTGTAGTTGGAATTATGGTAGTAGTTTTATCTATGGTAGTGGTACTATGTGTGTGAAATTTTATGGATATCAAGGAGATGCAGATTGTGGCAGTGATGGTCGCGGTGGTCAATCAGTTGAATTGTGTCCAAATAACCAAGATAAAACGTGTCTTTTTATATCTACCATAGATGGTATAGAATATGATGCTGATGTATTTTTATATGGTTCTGTTAGCTCACGCACTTGTGAAGATTGGGCAGCCATAATGGGTGCTCCATCTAGACTTCGTGGAAGCAGTAGTAGTGGTAATTCTAGTTCATCCGGCGGCGATGCCAAAAAATTGGATGGAGCTTGGGATGCAAATAACTATATGTTTGTATTTTCTGGTGAAACTTATGTTCAGCAAGCAAAATACGAAGGCGAAGACATAAAATTTATAGGCACTTTAAGCTATGACGATTCAGAAATTGAACTTGTCGCTACTCATTTTCAACACGGAAATAACAATTTGATTAAATTAAGCGAAGAAGTATATTTACATACTATTAAAGCTAATTATACATTGAATAGCGATGGTACTAAAATAACTCTTAGAATTGTGAAAGAAGAAATAACTTTCCCTTCGTGTAGAACAATAAGTAGCGATGTTTCATTGACGCTTACAAAAATTGGAGGTTCATATTTGCCTTCTGTCGAAGCGACAATTGAAAGTTGTAGCGATATTGAATATGGTCCTAACTCGTTTACGTGTGGCGGTCAAACATATAAAACTGTTGTAATAGGCGAACAAACTTGGATGGCAGAGAATTTGAACTACAATCCTGGGACTGGTAATTCCCGGTGTTATAATAATAATCTGGCTAACTGTGAAAAATATGGTCGTTTGTACGATTGGTCAACAGCTATGGCACTACCTTCATTTTGCAACGAAGTTCCTTGTGGAAGCTTAATAAACACTATTCGTCAAGGAATCTGCCCAACAGGTTGGCATATTCCTACCAATGCTGACTGGGAAGAATTATTTGAAGCTGTTGGCGGAAGAGGAACTGCTGGTATAAAGCTAAAATCAAATAGCGGATGGAAAGATTGCGGCCCAATTGATTCAGACAATTATTATGTTTGCGAGGATGCTTATGAATTTTCTGCTTTGCCGGGCGGTAGGCACGTTATGGGAGGAGGTTTTGGACAGTATGAAGAGTTAGGCTATTGGTTTGCTAGCGAGGATGCCTCCTATTGCGGTCATACAAATATTGTGTATATGGGTAATATGTATAATGCCGGCCAATTGGTATCAGATAATTCCATCTACGGCAGAAATAATAAGCCTGGCAGTTTTTCAATTCGCTGCGTTAAGGACGACTAAAAAAGGAGGTTATATTTATGAAAAGTTTTTTAGATGCGTTAGGAAGTATTATCTTTTGGATATTGGACAACATATTTGGTAGATTAGGAAGGTGCATTTATTCTCTATTAGCAAGTATAAAGAGCTGGAAAGCGATAATTGCAATATTTTTTGTATTAATATTGGTTATAGCAATACTTTCTTTTTTATTAGGTAGGTCTTTATGAGCGGCGGTGGTCATATATTTATCAAAGCAATGGCAATTGTGTTTACGATTATGCTTATAATCATAGCAGGGCTTGCTATTGCTTTGTTTTTTTCTCACATTTTTTAAGCGAGGGAGAAGCTTCTCCCTTTTTCTCCGTTCCCGCCTAGGAATGCTTGCCCATCTGTTGCCTGAGCCTGTCGAAGGCAATGCTGACCCGTGAGGGCAGCCAACATTAGATGCGCAAACAAAAGCCTGACACATCCCAGAAAAAGAGGCAATTTTATCAATAGCGCAAGTTTTCCAAGCCAAGCAAGCTATGGCACGGTTGATGGCTTCAACAGCTCATATTAATATTTTCTAAATTATCAACAATGAAAGACACTTCTTACTATGTTTCTTTGCTTAGCGAATTTGCGAGTAGGCATGCCAGACTTTATGGCATTAGCCGTATAGGCATATTTGGCTCTGTTGCGAGAGGTGAACAAAAAAAGAATAGCGACATAGATATTTACTACGAAGGCAAGCCGCAAAGTTTAATGAGCTCACTTGATTTACACGAAGAATTGGAAAAATTATTTAATACAAAAATAGACTTGATTAGAAAGCGTTCCAGCATGTCTAAATCTTTGCAAGAACGCATATACAAGGACATAATTTATGTTTGATAAAGCTTTGATTTTAGAGTATTTGACAAAAATAGAGGAAACTGTTTTGCACATACAAGATAGAACTCAAAACATAAATTCCGTAGAAGATTTTTTAAAAACTCCTAATGGAGTCGATATGTTGGATGTCGCCATTATCAGATTAGAGGCGATTGGAGAAACTATAAAAAAAAATGATAAAAAGACAGAAGGCTTATTACTGTCTAAATATACGGATATTCCTTGGCGAAAAATAATGAGAATGCGAGATATTATAGCTCATCATTATTTTGATGTGGATGAAGAAATTATTTTTGATATTGTTAAAAATGACCTAAACCAATTGCTTGATACGGTTTGCAATATGCAGAGCGATTCTTTATTGAAAGAGTCGCCTCATGATCCAGCATCCATTAATCTCAGTTGAATAATTCCTCCTTTGATACCACCCATAACAAGAAAAGAACCTAAGCCAGAACCAGGGATAGGAAACCATGTTAATAAAATTTTCTACCTTCCCAACCAGCCATGTTTCTTGAATACCGCATTTCCACTCCACGCCTAGACTTTTACGACATCACGCCAAAAGTCCGCGAGGCCATCGCTGAAAGCGGCGTAAAAGACGGAATCGCTGTTGTTTATTGCCCGCACACTACCGCAGGCATTACAATTAACGAAAATGCCGATCCGGATGTTGCTTGCGACTTGCTCATAGGCTTAGACAAAGCATTCCCCGACCGTGCCGAATTTCGCCACGCCGAAGGCAACAGCGCGGCGCATCTTAAAGCGAGCGCGGTTGGTTCAAGTGCAACAGTGATTGTGAGCGGAGGCAAGCTGGTTCTTGGAACATGGCAAAGCGTTTATTTTTGCGAGTTTGACCCGCCAAGGGAAAGGAAGTTTTTTGTGAAGGTGATGAAAGATGGTTAGCGAAATCCATCCCTTTGAACCAATCTTCAACGAAAGCTCCCGTGTCTTAATCCTTGGTTCTTTCCCCTCTCCGGCATCCAGAGCGAATTACTACTACGGCCATCCGCAAAACAGATTTTGGAAAACCCTAGCCGAACTTTTCAACGAGCCAATGCCCGCTCCAGATCGCAAATCAAAACGCAACTTTATCCTTTCTCACAAACTGGCTCTGTGGGATGTCTTGCACTCCTGCGAAATAACAGGCGCAGATGATAACACTATACGCAATCCTGTGCCGAATAAATTTCAGCCCATGCTTGCGAAAAGTCAAATTTGCGCAATTTTTACCAACGGCAAAAAAGCGACGGAGCTGTTTCAGAAACTGTGCGCAAAAGAAGCGGGTATGGATGCTGTTTATTTGCCTTCCACAAGCCCAGCGAACAGGGCGCAACAAGAAGCCGGAATTTATGGAGCAGTGGAAAAGGGTTCTCGCCTAGGAATGCTTGCCCATCTGTTGCCTAAGCCTGCCGAAGGCAACGCTGACCCGTGAGGGCAGCCAACATTAGATCCGCAAACAAAAGCCTGACACATCCCTATAATTATAAAGAACACCCCCTCAACCACCTCCACAAACTCATAACGCTACACCACTCACATTTTTTAAGCGAGGGAGAAACTTCTCTCTTTTTCTACATTATCTACGATGAAAAAGATGCTTGATAAGCAAAATGAAAATGGTATCATTCTGTATCAGGATGAAAATGGGATAACAAGGGTCTCCGTGCGATTTGCAAATGATGATTTATGGCTAACGCAAAACCAAATAGCTGAAATTTATGATACAACGCAGCAAAATATCAGCCTGCATATTGATGGCATACTCAAAGATTGTGAATTGAATGTGGAAGCAACTCACAAGAAATACTTGTTAGTTCAAACCGAGGGAAAAAGGCAAGTAAAGCGGGAAATCAGCCATTACAATCTTGATATGATCATCGCAATAGGATACAGGGTTCAATCGCAAATAGCCACTCGTAGGAATGACCAACTTTAAGGGCGATTATATCACCAAAGACGATGTAAAAATTGCTAAGAATTATCTTTCAGAAATGGAATTGCAACGTTTGAACTTACTAGTATCGCAATTTTTAGACTTTGCGGAGTTTCAGGCACTTGAGCAAAATCCGATGACTATGCAAGACTGGATTGTGGCGTTGAATAAGCAGATTGCAATGCTGAATAAAAGTAAACTTGCAGATTCTGGTAAAGTATCACATATTCAAGCGGTGCAAAAAGCTGAAAAAGAATTTGAAATTTACCGTGCTCGTGAAATGAAGCAGTTGGAGAGTGATTTTGACCGTGCGGTGAAGATGCTTGCTAATACAAAACCCTAAAATATGGAGATTGCGTTATGGGCAAAAAAGAGACTATTAGCGTGCAGGGAACGGAGATAACTGTTCAATCAAGTGCTGCAAATGGCAATGATTATATCTGTATAACTGATATAGCTAGGCATAAAAATCCTCTTGAGCCGAAAGATGTGGTGAAAAATTGGATGCGTAGCAAAAGCACGCTGGAATTTTTAGGCCTATGGGAAAAATTACATAATCCTAATTTCAAAGGGGTCGATTTCGACCCCTTAATACGGGAAGCTGGTAGCAACTCATTTTTGTTAAATGTTGCTTTGTTCGGCAAAACGGCTGCTCAATGGCGAAAGGATAAGCCAGCTAAACAGCGTTGCTATTTTGCAAATGAAGTCTTTACTCGGAAATCAAAATATGAAATTGCTTAAAAAAGATATCTGAGCTATATTTTCAAAGGCTCTCCCGTTCTCGCCTAGGAATGCTTGCCCACCTGTTGCCTGAGCCTGTCGAAGGCAATGCTGATTCTTTTACTATATTATAGTTTATGATACGCTTTTTTAAAATTTTAGCATTTTTAGCATTGTTTTGCACAACTATCTTTGCGCAAAAAGAGAAAAATGCTACATCAACTCAAATAAAAATATTTGACCGTTTTGCTTATATGTTAGTTTTAAGGAATATTGATATAGAGCATATAAGACCCATGGAATCTTTATTTGTTTACTTATCAACTAGTAGTGCTCGAAGCATAGTACGTAAATCAACGTGCGACAAACATAGAAATGCTACTTCCAACAGTTACGATGGTTTAAATTTTATGGTTCTACCTGATAAGCAAGGGTACCTTAATACATATTTGATGTATATCAAAAAATTTTAATTAATAAGTAATTTTCATCTTTTTGTAAATTCTCAATATAAAAAAAGACGACCTGTGCGGCTGCTTTTACTGTTTAAAAATATTTAACCCAAATGAAATCACAGAATGGACAGATGAGGTTGCGCTCGTCTTTCTTCACCTTCCTGAGCAGGCTGCCCAATTTTCGCTTTTTCAGGTCTTTTGTGGAGAAAATTTGCTCGGTCACCCATTCACCAACAGAAAAACCCTCTTTTTGAGCGAATTTCGCTATCTCAAACAGCCCATTCTCAACATTCTGCTGGGCAGTTGATACCCTTACATAGCCGTATATCATCGGGAAAACTTAGAAAAAACAGCCCTTAACAAAAAACCACCCTTTTTTGGTATATTTTTCACCCTTGAAAATTTGACAAAATCGCCGTTTTTTTCTATATTTGGAGCATAACAAAAAAGGGTGGTTTTTTGATATGCGAGGAAAGCTGAAAATCGGGTAAAACAGAGTAGGCGAAAAAAAACAAGGAGGCCGCTAATGGCACTACATAAAATAAAGACAAAGCCATTTGTTCTTTGCATTGCTTTTGTAATTTCAGCAGTTTTTGCACAACAAGAACAACAAGATTTACCACTGCAATCGGAGCAGCAACCACAGCTACTAGAGCAACCGCCTCTACAATACCAATACCCCCCTCAACAAGGACAACCTCAGATTATTTACGTTCAAGTTGTTCCTGCAGCTCAAGAACAGAAAAATGAGTATGAAAATTTCGGTGTTGGGCTAAGGTTGGGAACTTGGGCTTTGAACAGCTTTACTGTTCCAGGCATAGGCTCTGCTATTCTTATGAATGATTGGAGTGGTGGAGTTTATCAATTCGTAACGTCTAGCGTAGGAACAGTATTGCTTATGAATGGAATTTCAACAGGAGATTCTTGGACTTTATCAGCCGCGCTTACTATGACTTTTACGAACTTTATATTCAACATCGCTCGCTCCACAGGCTATGATAAACCTAATCCTAATGCTCCACAAAAAGAAAGTGTAAAGGTGGGATTCCGCACTGCGTTTGGTCTTCATTTTTATAAAATAAATTCTTTAATTGATTCGGAAGATGAAGCGGAAATTAATGGTGGCGGCGGTTTGGGAACTGGATTAGTGGTAAAAATTCCACTTGGCAATAGCATAAGCATTAATCCGGGCTTAGGTTTGAATTTCAGAACAGGCGGAGTTGTTGACGGCTTTAGAGGAAATGATGACATTAGAGGAGATTATGATGAATTTGCCATATCGCTTCCTGTTTTGCTCCAATATAATCCTTTCAAATTTTTGTATATAGCGGCGGGCATTCAGCCAGAAAAAAGTTTTGGCGGCAATTTTAATGAGTTTAGGACTTTTGATATTGGCGTTCCTTTAGAGCTTGGTTTTATGGTAATGAGAAATTTTGGCATTGATTTTAGGTATGTTATAGGCTTAACCGATCCGTTTGATTTTGGAGAATTTAAGAAAAATAATGATAGAAATTCATTTTCGTTATTTAGTTTAGGCATAACTTCTTACTTCTAAAATAAACCAGCTATATGACAGTGAGTTAGAACGTGAAGCAACTACTCACGCTGCCTAAGCCTATCAAGTTTTCTATATTTAATAAAAAAACAGGAGAAATCGTATGAGCATGGAAAGCGCTAGCGACAGAATTGAAATATCAACCGATAAAAAAAGGGCTGTGCTTTTGATATTGATATTGATAGGGGCGAACCTTATTCTGCTTGCACTTGGGCGTACCATGGCAATTGCCTTAGCCGCCCTTAGCGCTATTGCGGTTATTTATGTACTTGTCACTGCCTTCAAAAAAAACTATGGGTTGGTTATAGACAATAATGGAATAACAGATAACGTCAGTAAAATTGGGCTTATTCAGTGGAGTGATATTGAAGATATAAAAATAATAAAACTGAAAGGCTTGTCTCAAGAGGATAGCCCGCCTCGTTTGGCAATTTATGTTCGTAATCCCAAAGACTATCTGTACTCTAACAGGGGTCGCGGATCTTTATCGCAATCTGAAGCGGAGTCGCTTTACGATAAGTATGGCACTCCAATTCTTATTAATTACGCTCTTCTGAAGCACAAGGGTGTTGAGTTGCAGGAGATTCTGTTGAGAGAGCTCGAAAGACGGTTCCCAACCAGCCATGTTTCTTGAATACCGCATTTCCACTCCACGTCTAGACTTTTACGACATCACGCCAAAAGTCCGCGAGGCCATCGACAAAGCTCAAATGCGAGTGCTCGGAGCAAAGGGCAGGGCTTATGCAGGGCGATTCTCTTGGGATTCTTGTTTTGAACGGCAGAGAGAGTTTTTTGCTGGTTTATCTTAATGCCCAAGAAGATCATTTACAATGGTTGTTTCTTTATTCACAGCGACATCCCGTTTTCCGCAGAAAATCGTTGCGAGTGTTCAAGCAGCAGATATTTCTTCTTGAGAGCTTCCCTGTCTAAGCTATTCTTGCAAATCTGGGAGGTGAACCTTGTCCCCCCCCCCCCCGTGCGTGGGGGAGTCAAAAAATATCATACTCCTGACTTCCTATTATCTCTCTGAAACTTTACCGCAAACCTGTGTGCTTCATCCCTTACTCTTTGCAGCAACTGCAAAGCGGGGTTGCTTTTTTTCAGCATAACAGATGGCTTTGAGCCTGGAAAATAAATCTTCTCCTGCCGCTTTGCAAGCCCAATAAGCGGAATATCGCTTAAACCCAACTCTCGCAAAGTGGCGAATGCCGCCTCAACTTGCCCTTTGCCGCCATCTACCACGAGCAAATCTGGCAATTCTTCGCTTTCTTTTTGCAATCTGGTTAACCTTCGCATTATAACTTCACGCATACCGCCGTAATCATCGCCGCCCATTGCCCTCTTAACAATGTACTTTCTGTAAGCCTTTTTGCTTGGGCTGCCATTCACAAAGCGAACCATGCTCGCAACAGGATTCGTTCCGCTTAGGTGAGAAATATCAAAACACTCAATGCAAAAAGGCGGCGAGCTTAGTTTCAATTCTTTTTGCAATTCAAAAATGCTACGATTAATTTCTTCGTATTTCGTTTTTTTCGTTTGTAGCTCAACCAAAAGCATTTCTGCATTTGCTTTTGCAATCTGCAAAAAACCAACTTTCTTGCCCAGTTGCGGAATGGCAACTGTAACTTTATACCCCGCTTTTCTCGCCAAAAGCTCCTCAAAAACTTCCTGCTCTTCATCAAGCGAAATTTCCAAAGCAATTTCACGCGGCATTTCTTCTTTTTTAACGCTCAAGTACCACCTCGATAAAAATTCTGTCAAAATCTCCGGTGCTTGCATTCCCAATTCGTTTTCCAAATTAAAATATCGCCTATTGTACAAAATTCCGTTTCTGTATTCTATAATAACAACGGTTGCCAATTCCTTCGCTTTGCAAATTGCAATCACATCAAGACTTAAATCCACATTTGCCGCATCTGTGCTTTGCTCCGCAAAAGCGCTCTGCACCGCTTGAATTTGGTCCCTAAGCTTGCTTGCTTCTTCAAAACGCATTTCGTCAGCGGCCAACTGCATTTCCTTTTCCCACTGCGCCACAATATCACTGCTCCTGCCTTCCAAAAGCATTCTGGTTTCCTGCACGCTTTTTTGGTAAATTTCTTCGTCTATTTTTTTTACGCATGGAGCATGGCATCGTCCTATGTGAAAATTGAGGCAAGGGCGCTTTCTCTTTGTATATGGAAAAGTCGTATTGCAGTCCCTTAGCTTAAAGAGCTTTGGGATTAATTCCAAAAGCAGCCATGTATGGCGAGAATTGACAAGGGGGCCGAAATAAAGATTTTTATCGTCTTGGACTTTGCGGCTTATTTTAAGGCGCGGGAATTTTTCTGCGATTGTAAGCACAAGGTATGGATAATGTTTATTGTCTTTTTGGCGAATATTGTAATGCGGCAAGTGTTTGTTTATTAAATTTGCTTCTAAAATTAAGGCCTCGGCTTCGCTTTCTGTTATTATCCATTCAATATCTGCAATATGCGGGAGCATGAACATTGCAATTCTATGGGCGTTTTTTTCACGTCCGTCAAAATAATTCCGCACTCTTTTGTTCAAAGATTTGGCTTTGCCTATATATATAATTTCGCACTCAGCGTTTTTCATTAGATAAACGCCAGGTTTTGCCGGCAGGCTTTGCAAACGATTTTCTATGCTTTGGAGCATGCTATTTTTTTCTTTTTTTTATGGGCCTTGGCTGGCGGCGATGGACTTCCATTACAAGTTCCCTTATATCCCTCAAAAGTTCTTCTGCTAAATTCAAGGTCTCCGGGGTAGCAACTTCCAGAGCGTCCCATAAATACCCATAAACAATAAACAATTCTTGGGCTTCTTCGTAGTCTATATCTAGGCTGGCCTGCAAATAGGCAATTATATTTTGCGCATGGTCGCGCTTTTCTAAATCCCCGGCTTTAACTGCATGCATAAGCAGCAGGGCTTTTTCTAAAAGCATTTGGTGAGATTTAAGCCTGCCTGCCGTATATGCAGCCCCATAGGCATAAAGCCGAACTGCCTCTTTCCTCTCCCAATTTTGTTCCTCGCCTGCCAACTTTCAACTCTCAATTACCAACTATCAATTTCCCAGCAGTGAAAGCATTGAATTTCTGGAAATTTCTTGGAAATTGCGCAGAGCCATAATGCCGCTTTGGTTTAGAATATCGTCTCTTGCTTTGTCCATAGAAGCTTGGGCAAAATCCAGGCTTTCTATAAGAGCCAAAGCGGCGGTGTTGTTTACGTTCATGTTTTCGTTGTTGTTATAAGCATTTTCCAAGCGGTTATATTGCACACCGAAATTAACTCTTGTGTCTAAAACCGCTTTATTTGCTTGCTGTATGCCACTTGTTGCGGAAGCTGCGCCGGCTCTGGTGGATATATCTAAATCCATAATGCCAAGGGCTTCTGGACTGAGGTTAGATCCCTTAACATTTATTTGATTTGGGTCGCTTGCATTTGGGCCAACCTGAAACTTGCCCGTGCCATCGCTCAAAGGGCCTTCGCCAGATAGCAAATCTTGGGTATTGTACTGTGTAGTTTGCGTTTGCCGGCCAATTTCCTGCTTTAGTTGCTGGAATTCGCCATTAAGGGCCTGGCGGTCGCTATTGGTTAGGGTGTCGTTTGAGGCTTGAATGCTTAGTTCGTGCATGCGGTTAAGCATGTCGGAAATGCCTTGCGTTGCGCCCTCGCCAATATTCAAGGCACTCATGGCATCGCCAATATTTCTGCTGGCAGCTTTGTAGCCGCGCGACATGGATTCCAAAAGCTTTGCAACGGCAAGCCCTGCTGCATCGTCTTGCGCTCGGTTTATGCGCTTGCCCGTTGCCATTTTTTCATGGACTTTGGAAAGCGACTTTTGCCTTTCGCTAATCTGGTGGTTTAAGCCCAGCCCAACGGATTTATTTATTTGTATCGCCATAGCGCACCTCTCTTTGTATAAATATAGTAATCCTCTTTCGTTTATCGGCAGAAAAACGAAAAACTTTAGCAAAATTATTTATTTTTGCGTTTTTTCGGAAAAACCTTGACTATTCTGTGATTTTCGCACAGAGGAATACGGCAAACCTAGTTTTTTCGCTGTAGTCTTTTTGGGTTTTTAAAAACTTTAAATTCATAAAATTTTCATTTTGCAAATTTTTTTCCTGGCCGCTTGCAATTTCTAAAATCACAGGAGCATTGGGCTTTAAATAATCTGCGCAAGTGTTAAGCAATTTGCGAATTAACTCCAAGCCGTCTGTTCCGCCGAAAAGCGCAAGGTGAGGATCGCCGTTAATGACTTCTGGCTGCAAAGCGGAGGCATCTGCGAGCGGTATATAGGGCAGGTTTGCGAGCAAAGCATCGAATTTTGAATCGCTGGGCAAAGCAGAAAGCAAATCGCTGTGAATAAACGAAACTTTTTTCTCTAAATTATGCAAAGCGACATTCTCTTTAGCAAGCTCCAAGGCCTCCTCTGAAACATCGCAAGCAAGAACCTTGGCGTTTAATTCCAAAGCGGCGGCAATGGCAATGGCGCCTGTGCCAGTGCCAACATCCAAAATTAACCTGCTCTCTGCTCCATGCTCCCCGTTCCCAAAAATATCGATCATCAACTCTGTTTCTTGCCTTGGAACTAAAGCTCGTTTATCGCATTTTATGTTATGGCCTCTAAAACTTGTGCTACCTAGAATATGTTGCAGGGGCTCTCTCTTTGCGCGCCTTGCTACCATTGGGCGAAGCGAAGCGAGCTCCTTTTCTTGCAAGGGGCGATCGAAATTCAAAAACAAGTCCATTCGTTTTAATCCAAGCCCGTGTGCAAGCAAGAGCTGAGAGTCCAGCCTGGCGTTTGGCACTCCGTGTTTTTGCAAAAAATCAGTTGTTTTATTTAGAACTGAAAGGATTGTTTCCATTAATTTTCCAGTTTATTTTTTACATATTCAAACGCTTCGTCCACGTCGTCTGAAAATTTTATAAAGTCCATGTCTTCTTTGCTTATCATTCCTTCGCCAACGAGCATTTGCCAGTTAATAAGGCTATTCCAAAACTCCGTGCCAAACAGAACAAGAGGAACATTTTGGGTTTTTCTGTTTTGAAGCATAGTTAATGCCTCAAATAGCTCATCGAGTGTTCCAAAGCCGCCAGGAAAAGTTATCATGGCGGCAGATTTTGACAGAAACCAAAATTTACGCAAAAAGAAATAATGAAATTCAATTTCCAAATTTTTATCTACATAGGGATTTGTGCTTTGCTCAAAAGGCAACTCTATGCAAAAGCCAAGGGACGGCGCGCCGGCTTCCTTTGCTCCTTTATTGCCGGCCTCCATAATGCCGGGGCCACCGCCTGTGCATATAGCGTACTTTTCAGGCTGGCTCTTTGTCCATTCACCCAGCTTAAACGCTAAATCTCTTGTTGCCTGATAATATTTATTTTGCGGATCTATTCTAGCGGAACCATAAATCACAATGGTTTTGTCTATTTTATTGTCTTCTATAATGGCTTTTGAAGCCAGAAACTCAGACAAAATGCGAACAGACCTACCGTGTTCGCTATCTATAAAATTTTTATTGTAAAAAGCTAGCATGCAAGGGAAGATAGAAAAAAGTAAAATATCACCACGCCCTCTTACACACAACCTCAGCGTCATTCTTATGCACGCCCACTCCAATAACGTAGGCAGGCTTCTTTTTGCTTGCGGCAGCTAGGTATTTCTGTTCCTCTACTTGAAGCAAAGCGTCTTTAATCGCCTGCTTTATGCCTTTCGCTGTTTTTGAAACCTTGAACTCTATCGCAGCAGTCCATTTCTTGGATTCTATAAGCAAGTCGTATCTGCCAAAACCTGCCAAGCCATTGGAGCGAACATCAAAGCCAAGAGCTACCATTAAACCCAAAACAAAACCATGATAGGTCTTTTCCAAGTTATCGTGCAAATCAAAATAAGAAAGCTTGAAAGAAAGAAGGCGTGTCAGCTCTTTGCTAAAATAATCAGCATTATTTATTTCATCAAAAATTTTAGCCAATTGATTCTGCTCCTCTTTCTTAACAATGGAGCTTAGAATATATTCCTCCCAAACCATCATAAGCTCCTCGTTGGGAACGCACAGCTTGTAAAGCTTCCTTCCTGGCTTGATGCCTGCAGCTTCGCTCCAAGCAAGGTAGCCGGCCTGCACCGCAAGGGCGTAGTAGTATTTATCCTCTTTGTCGGAAAAAAGCTCTTTCAGCGAGACTCTAGGGTCAAGCTCCGTGGTGAATGTATTGCCGAACTTCTTTACCGCCTCGCCTAGGCACAGAGCCTTGCTTTGCGTAAGCAAATCGCCAAGCAGGTTTATGGTGCCGCTCTGGCCCCAGTAGTTGGAAACTTCGCCTTCGTATAAAAAATTCATAACGGAGAAAATGTAAAACACAGAAGAATTCCCAACACGAATTCCGTCGTACCATCTCTTGACAATCTTGAAATCCTTTGGCTCCACAAGGGCTTTAACCTCTTTTTCTGTTAAGCCAAAATCCTCATCGAACTCGCTCTTGGCAAATACATCGAAAACCTTGACATTGTTCAGTTTGCTGAACATGCTTTCTTGGCTGATTCTTAAAATGCCGGTTAGCAAAACCTTCTCGATATGCGGGTTGTCTTTGAATGCAAATTCAAAAACCAAAGATAAATAATTCCTTATTTCCTCGTAGTTCGGCTTGTGCAGGCAGTCCATGAGGAGCCGATCGTATTCGTCGATTAGAATTACAGGTTTGACCCCTAGCGCAAGGTGCAGGTTTTCTGTGAGCAAACGCAAATTTATTTCTTTTTCATTGTTATCATTCTCAACCATTTTCTTAATTTGCTTTGTGTACTGCTCTGGATTTAAGTATTTGCTTATATGATCTGTTAATTGGTCGCGAAGGGTATTTTTATAATCAGTTGGGCTAAAGTTTTTGAAGCTCAAATAAATCACAGGATACTTATTTAAATGCTCTTTAAATGCTTTTCTCTTTTCAATCTTCAGTCCTTTGAACAAGTGCCCGGAGTTTTTTTTGCAGTCCAGAAATTCCGCAAGCATGTTCATGTTGAGGCTTTTGCCCATTCTGCGAGGGCGGGTGATTAAAAGGACATCGCTCGGATTGCCCATAAAATGCTCTATGAACATGCTTTTGTCCACATAAAGCAAGTTGTTCTCCCT
>JAITFT010000101.1 GCA_031281155.1 Candidatus Fibrimonadaceae bacterium | reverse complement strand
CAATATTGTGCTAAATGAAAAGCCGAATAAAGAAGATATCTTTCTGGAGAGCTTATCCTTGAGCATAAAAGGCGGTGAATTTTTGGTGTTATTAGGGCCGGTTACCAGTGGCGGCTCTTACATACTTCAAATCATTGCGGGCTTGGCAATCCCAAGCTTCGGAACAGTGCTTTTTAATGAGCAAAGTTTAGAGCAATTCTCTCCCGACTATAAAAACATGGCAATGGTATTTCAGTCACAAGCCCTGTATCCGCATTTAACCGTGCACAAAAATCTTGAATTCGGTCTCAAACTAGCTAATTTATCCAAAGAAACAATAAATGCAAGAATAGCAGAAACAGCAAGTTTGGTTGGCATAACAGACATTCTGAATTTGCGCCCAAGGCAGCTTACAAAACAGCAAAGGCAACTCGTTGCAATTGCTCGCGCATTTGTTAAGCGGCCGCAAGTTTTGCTGCTCGACAACCCCATTTCCGAGCTTGATTCCCAGCTCAAAGTAAAAATGCAAACCATTATAAAACGCTTTTGCCTAAACTCCGGAGCAACCGTTGTATATGCAACGCACAACCCCTCAGAAGCAATGACCATGGGCGACCGCATAGCCTACCTAGAAAGCGATAAAATTCTGCAAATAGGCACAAGCTCCGAGCTTTACAATAATCCCGCAAGCGAAGATGTAGCAAAGTTTATAGGCTATCCCGAAATTAATTTCCTGGAATTCGAAATGCAAGTTGAAGGCAATCACTATATTTTAAATCTGGTAAATGCCGCCTATTCCATGCGCGCTCCAAAGGCTTATGAAAAATTCGCCAAGCTTTACCCAAAGGCAAAAATCGGCATTAGAGCAGAAAATATTAAAATAATAAAAGAACAGCCAAATGCAATTCCCGTGGTTGTTGAAATGCAGGAATTTTTCGGTTCTTCATCCATACTCTATGTCTCCCGCGAGTCTCAATCCTTATCCATTGAAATACCTTTGGAAGAACATTATGAAATCGGCGAAACAGTATTTATTGAATTTGAAGAAAGCAAGCTTCATTTCTTCGCCAATGGAAAATTCATAATATGAGACTCCTGCAACTTTTTCTTGTCGCTATATCATTGCTTTTAATGAGTTCCTGCAAGGGCTATGTAGCATCTGGAAAAATCATACATCTTTGGATTTTCAACAATACCTCAAATCCAATAGGCGATATGAATAAAGTTTTGAAAGACTTTCATGCAGAAAATCCTGGGATAAAAGTTGAAATCACCATTTTAGATTGGGGTAGCGGTTTTTCAAAAATAATGCTGGCGGCAGCAACCCGCTACGGCCCCGATGTTATACAGGTTCCTTCAACGTGGGCGGCCTCGCTCACCGATATAGGCGCTCTAATGCCCTTAGATTCCATTGTTGATTTATGGGGAAGCCCAGATCTTTTCATAGCCGGCGCAAGAGAAAATATGAAACCTAGAAATTCCGAGCATTTAACATCGCTCCCCTGGTTTCTAGACGTACGCCCATTTTACTATAACAAAGAGGCTTTTGAAACGCTTGATATAGATCCAGATACCATAAGCACCAGAACTTCTTTTGTAAATGTTTTGCAAGAAATTAAAAATGCAAGAATTCAAATAAACGGCAGAATTGTCAGCCCAATGGGGTACCCTGCGAAAAACGACTGGAATGTAGTGCACAACTTTGCGCCATGGATTTTCAGCGCAGGCGGCTCCTTTCTAACCGAAGATTTATTATCCAGCAATTTATTGAATGAAAATACTCTAGATGGAATTAATTTTTATTTGGATTTCGTAAAAAACGGCTTTAACGATTATTCTAGCCTCGATAAAACAACGGCAGGCATAAGCGCCGATTTCGATCAGGGGCGAATGGCTTTTATAGGCGAAACAACGTCAAAAGCACTTTACCTTGAAAACCAAAATTTCATGCAAGGCTCGAGCACATCAAATATGGTGCAATACGGCTGCATAATGCCCCCTACTGCAAAAGAGGCGGATCAAGGAAAATTCTTTTTAGGAGGTTCAAATTTGGGTGTTTTCAGCTCAACAAAGGTAAAAAGAGAATCGTTGGCCCTCTTGCGTTATTTAACAACCCAAAGCGATGCACAATTCCAATTCTCCAGAGTATCTGGTTTCTTGCCCGCGCTTGCCGAAACCTATGATATGCCTTATTTCTCAGAAAATAGAGTTCGCCAAATCTTTCAAAGAATAGTAGAAAATGGAATCAGCTATCCTTCTGTTTCATATTGGAGCGCAATAGAAACAGATGTTTTAACAAAAAGATTTAACAATATTTTCAACATAATAGCAGGCTCCGAAGGCAGAGCGTGGCCGCAAGCGCAAATAAACGCCGAGCTAAGAGCAGCAAACGATGAAATGAATTCCATAATAAGCAGAGATATTCAAAGCAGGAGAAGCAAGCTATGAAAAAATGGAATACCAGAAAAATAGCGTTCTTTTTCGCTTTACCGCCTGGCATTCTGCTTTTGCTCTTTCTTGTTTTGCCGGTTTTGTGCAATATTGTAATAAGCGCATTCGATATTGGAAACAACCCTGGGCAATGGTTTGAATCTTCTGCCTCTTTCGATAACTACAAAAAAGCCGTTATGCAAGACGGTTTTATAAACGCCGTCAAAAATTCCATAATTTACACTCTCGTAACAACCTTGGGCGTATCAACAATAGGGCTGGCTGCTGCTCTCTTTCTAAAGCAGCCTTTTAAGGGAAGAACGCTGGTAATAGCATTAATGATGCTTTCGTGGATTGTTCCAAGCTATGTTGTTGGAATTTTTTTCGGCTACATGTTTCAACAAGACAACAGCGTAGTGAATTTTATTTTATTTGATGTTTTGCGCTTCGATGCATATTCCAGCTGGCTCGGATTTCAATGGAACTATAACGATGCAAACCAATTGATAATTCCGCGTTGGCTAGACGGAAAATATTCCGTGCTAACCATAGCCATACCTGCTATATGGCATTACTGGCCATATTCAATGCTGCTCTTTTTGGGCGGCTTGAATGTTATAAAAGGCGATATAGAAAAGGCCGCCAAAATGGATGGCGCAAACCGAATTAACAGGTTTCTCCATATAACTTTGCCCATTTTAAAACCAGCCTTAATAGCTGTGATTGTACAAAGCCTAATAACGAATATTTACAGTTTTAACATTGTTGTTATGATGTTTGGCAATGGAACCATAATACCCAGCAAAAGCGCAGACATCATTGTTCCATATATATTCCGCACTTCGTTTCAATACTGGAATTTGGGCATTGGCGCAGCATTATCCACCATGCTAACGCTTGCAGTGGGGATTGCTGTTATATATTACTACAGAAACTTAAAAGGGCCAGGAGATGCAGAAACTTAAAATAACATTCGCATGGATTCTCGCCCTGGTGAGCTTGCTGCCTGTTTTATTTATGGTATGGCTATCCATATTGAGTGCCGATGATATTAATCAATCCGTTTTTTTTCCGCAGTTTAGAAACGATAAAGTTACGTTTTTTGTGGAGCAAAGAAGCAACAGCACGGGAATTGTAGGCACGTCGCTGGGCCATGTATATGAGTATTCAAAAGAGCCTGCTCCAAATATAAAAAAGATAACTGAAATTAAATCGGTAGCTACCGCTTATTCGCAAAGCGATAATACTCTTTGGGCTTTCAGCGCAAATAGGGGCTTGGTAGAAATAAATTTAAGAGGCGGGGCAGAAAGAAACGCTTATAACTGGGCTTTTTTCAAGAAAAGCTACGAAAGTTTTGACCCAACCGGCTTTTATAAATCTAACGATATTCTACCGGAACACTACGAATGGCTTGGCAAAAACCTGAATAACCAGCCTGCGCTCCCAAGAGAATATGGAGGCAAAGCAGATACTACGGTTTCCACTTTGGCAAAAATACGTTTTTTTGAACGAGAAGAAATAGTTGATCAGCTAAACTGGCTTTTGACAAACGACGTAGCTTTGAACTCCGTGCTTAACTACTGGAAAAAATGGGATGGCTGGCTTAATCCGCAAATACATTATCTGTTTAAGAATAAAAAATTATCTTCAGAGGAAAAACGCTTGTTGTTTCGCATTTGCCTTGCCGAGCTCTTTCCAAATAAAGTGTCCAGACTTAAACGTTTTGAATGGCAAGATATTTGGGTAAATCAAGTTGCTGTTTCAGGGCTTTCCGTTTTAGCTGTAAACGATAAGGTAATAATGGGCATTTCCGGAGCTTCGTTCCCAGGCATTGCCATTTTTGATACGGAAACAAAAGAAATTTCCTGGCTCACAGAAGCAAAAGGGCTTCCCAGCGTTTCAGTACAAAACATAATTCAAATATCGGAATACGAAGTTTTAATTGAGCACGATATGGGCTTTAGCATTGCACAATTCGTTGGAGCCGGTAAAATAACCCATAACTTTATGTTTGGCGAATACGGGCTGCCCTATTTAGATGATCAAAGACTATACATAAAGGCTTACAATGAAAACAAAATTTACGTAAGCAATGAAAATGCCAGCTTTCTCTTCGATTTTCGCAATTTTGAAACCTTGCCTTCTAACGAAAGCGTGGACATAGTTTTGCAACCCGATATGAGTTCCTATTTTGAAAACGAAAAAGGAGATATGTGGGTAGGCTACACCGATGGGAGACTTGAAATTTTAGATAGCGAAAACAACCTGATAATGGATGGCCTCACCGTTCCAAAAGGCAAACGCACTTTGCAATGGAGCAACTATCAAGACTTAATGAAAATAATGCCGCTCACCACCTTCCTCAAAAACTCAGTCTTGATAAGCCTGTCTATAAGCCTTTTATGCACCTTGCTTGCCGTATTCCCAAGCTATGCAATAGCTCGCTTAAAATTCCGCGGCAGATCTACATTTTTGAAAATAATGCTATTCTCCAACGTGCTTTCCAGCTTGCCGTTCTTAATCCCTATTTTCGTTGTATTTATATTGCTCCAAATGAAGCTTTTTCAAATGTTTAACAACTTTGCTGTGATAGTGTTGGTAAATATGGCTTTCTTTTTGCCATTGGCCGTGCAATTCCTTACAAACGTATTTAGAGCTATTCCGCAAAACTTGGAAGAAAGCGCAAAAATGGATGGTTGCTCTCCCTTAACCACTTTCATTAAGGTAATTCTGCCGGCAGTTTTCCCTTCGCTGGGAGCCTGTCTAGTTTATATTTTCATTTTGGCATGGGACGAACTGCTCTTTATATGGATTCTCTCTGTTGACTCAAGCACTGCGACATTGCCAATGGGTATAAGGCTAACCGTTGGGCAACTGGCAAACCGCCCAGAGCTGCTAATGACCTTCTCGGTGATAGCCGCTGCTCCGCCGATTATACTGTTCGCTCTGCTAAGGAACCTGTTGTTCAAGAATATTTTGGGAAATAAGTAACTGCAAATAACCTCCCTTATCTCCGCCCTCCGGTCCCAGCTCAATCACATAATCCGCCAGCCTAACCATATCGGGATGGTGCTCCACAAAAACCACGGCATGCCCTGTGTTGGCAAGATTTCGCAAATGATTCCACAAAGGCTGAATGTCTTGCAAATGCAAGCCTGTGGTTGGCTCATCTAAAAGAAAAATCGCACTCGAATGACTTGATTTATAAAATTCAGTAGCAAGCTTCAAACGTTGAATTTCGCCGCCGCTCATTGTGGTAGTCGCTTGCCCCAGCCGCAAATATCCAAGCCCAAGGCTTTCCAAAACTTGCAAAGGCTTTGCTATTTTTTTTATGTCTTTAAAAAATTCACAGGCAAATTTTACCCGCATATCCAAAATATCCGCTATGTTTTTGCCTTTCCAAAAAACACTTAAAGTTTCATTATTATACCTTTTGCCTTTACACGCTTCGCAAAGCTCCCAAACATCAGAAAGAAAATGCATTTCTATCAATTGATAACCCCTGCCCTCGCATACATCGCAACGCCCGCCTTCTTTGTTATAAGCAAAACGCCCGGCATCGTAGCCGCGAATTTTGCTCTCAGGTAATTTGGCAAATAAATCCCGAAACTTTTCCAAGATACCCATATAGCTAACTGGCGTAGAGCGAGGACTTGAATTAATCGGCGTTTGATCTATAAAACAAACAGGCTCCTCCTTTTTTACCGCCTCCTCCTGAATACACTCCATCAAAGTACTTTTCCCCGAACCGCTAACACCAGAAATAGCAGTAATAGCCCCAAACGGTATTTGCACAGAAATATTTTTAAGATTATTTTTCCTAAGGTTATTGAGAGTAAAAAAATACGTGTGACTGCATGACGCAGCCTGTAAGGGCACACGCTTTGCCTCTACAGCAACATCAGTCAACGCCTTTGTTCCCGTCAAAAACTGAATCGTTGCGCTATCTGGAAATTTCTCAATCGCCTTTAGTTTCGAAAGCTCTTCAGGAGTACCGATAGCTACTATTTCACCGCCAAGCTCTCCGGCTTTTGGACCTAAATCTATAATATAATCGCTGGCTCTTATAAATTCCAAATCGTGCTCCACAACAACGATGGTATTTCCCAAATCTCGCAAACGATAGAGAGAATCCAAAAGTTTTTGTGTATCGCTCTGATGCAAACCTATAGTTGGTTCATCAAGCACATAAAGAACGCCTTCCAAACCGCTACCGATTTGGCTTGCCAAGCGAAGCCTTTGAGCTTCGCCGCCACTTAAAGAATCGCCCCTGCGGTTCAAGCTTAAATATGGAATTCCAACATTTATTATAAATTCCATTCTGCCTAAAATTTCTTTTAGCAAAGGAGCCGCTATATTTTTTTGTATCTCATCGAATGAAATATTTCCGAGCCAATCATAAGCCTCGCTTATCGAAAGCTTACATGCATCACTTATGGATTTACCATCTATTTTCACCGCCAAATATTCCGACTTCAACCGTTCGCCCTTGCATTCCGGGCAAAGCTTTTCAAAAATAAAGCCAATGCCTTGGCAACGTTCGCAAGCCCCAAAATGACTATTAAAGCTGAAATTTTTCGGATCTAATTCTTTTGTTAAACTAAAATTGCAATCCGGGCAACATAAAAAGTTTGAATAATTGGCTATTTTATTTTCCACCTTGATTTTGATTTTACCCTTGCCTTCTTCAAAAGCTTTCTCTATGGAATCCAGCAATCTTGTTTTGTTTTTTTCGGTTAAGGGGACTCTATCTAAAATTTCATCTCTAGAATAAACTTCCACTAAATTTTTATTGTTGTTTTCAAAATTGCTGTATAAATACTGCAGTAATTCTGCGGTATTATGCCTTTGCACTGCCTTGCCATGGACAGGGCAATGAGGAATGCCAATCCGTGCCCACATTATGCGAAAATAATCGTAAATTTCCGTTAAAGTCGCAACGGTGCTTCTTGGGCTTTTAGAGGTACTTCGCTGATCTACGGCAATTGCGGGTGCCAAGCCTTGAATGGAATCAACGCCTCCTCTGTCGATTTTTCCTAAAAACCTGCGAGCGTAGGTTGAAAGGCATTCCAAAAATCTACGCTGCCCTTCTGCGAAAAGCGTATCAAACGCGAGGCTGCTTTTGCCTGCACCACTAACTCCCGTTATCACGGTTAGCTTGTGGCGCGGAATGCTAAGCGAAATGTTTTTCAAGTTATGTTTACGCGCACCGCTTATTACAATGTCTAAATTTTGTCTTTGCCCTTCCATTGGTGGAAATTAGAATTTTATCACCAATTATTCACTGTTAAACACAGAAAATTAAGGTTTTTCCAAAAGTAAAACCCGCAAACCACAAGCCCAAGCAAAGAAACCAGTATTAGAATGAAAATCATAATAGTAATGTAGGAAATTCTACCATACGCTAACCGCCTTGCTTGTGTTCAATCCTGGTGCTGTTACACGAATTATATACACGCCTTTTGCTTGAACTCCGATTTTCATATTGCCTGAACTTTGATTAACTTGATCCAAAGATTTACTTGATATAAGTTTGCCTTGGAGATTATATACCTCTATCTTTACGTTTTGGGGCAAATTGCTTAGTATTATGCTGCCATTGACTGCATTTGCTGCGAAATTCGCTTTGGGGCCGGCAGGAATTATTGGGGATTCGATGTTTTCGGACATATATACATCAAGGCTGGATATGCTTATTGAAGCTTCTGTTTCAGAGCCACTGGTTTCAGGGGCAAAGCTCATGCCGGTGACTAGCTCGGCAAGATCTACGCTTATGGACACACCAAACTCATTCTTGAAATCAGCAAGAGTGAAGTTTATAGAGCCATCACCAGAAGGAGCATTCCTAGCCAAGGCAGACATTCTAGAGGCAGGATTGCCGCCAGTTGCAGGCAGGGTGACAAAGTAGCCTTCAACGTGAGGAATACCCGGAATATCAAGGTATAAACGCCAAGTGTTGCTTGAAGAATAGCTTATAGATATGCTATCGCTTCTGCTTGCATTCGGGGACACATCGCTCTCTATGGCGGCAAAGCCGTCTTCGGAAACGCTAGCGGTGATGGTTATGCCGCCGCTTTCATCTGATGTAGCTTCTATGGTTGAACTGCCAACGGTTGTGGGCACCCAGCCGCTAACATCTGCGTTTTGCACTATGTCTGCGATTGCTACAGTTCTTCCGGTGCTCTGAACTACTCTTGAAACTACCGCCCTTATGGTGATATCGGTTTGCGGCATTTTGAAGGATAGAGTACTGTCTGTGTTGTCAATGCTCAATACGCCTGCGGGGAATATATCCCAGTAGCCAAAAACAAAACCGCTTGGAATGTTGCTTGGCCTTACCGTAACATCTGCTCCAGCGGCGAAGCTGCCACTGCCCGTGCCGCCGCTCACAGCGACTTCGTAGCTTGGCGGTGCGGCAACGGTTCTGTAAACAACTCTTATTTCCAAGTCCATTTTGGGCATTACAAAGCTGAGGGTGGAGCTGTTCAAATTTACGTTTTCAAGCGTTACGGGCTTGCCTTTGGAAGTTACTCTCCAACGCCCAAATTCTTGACCTGCTGGCGCAGCGTTAGCAATGATTGAAACCAGTTCGCCTGCTTCAAATTCAGAGCTTGCATCTGTGATGTTTCCTGCATTCAACGTTACTGTGTAGAGCATTGGCTGCGCTACCATTACTTCCCAAACTTGGGTATAGCCGGTAGTTGCTGTTGCGCCATTCGCTATGGTAGCGGTAATTGTGGCTCTGCCTGCTTGATCAAATTCAATTAGGCCAAAATCGGCATGATATGTGGCTCCTTGAACGCTCCATTGAATTGGCCCTCTGTTAGTTGCGTTGGTAGGCAGTGCTCTTTCGCTACCAAGGAAAAAGGCTTCGTCGCGAGTTACGAATTGCGGGAAATTAGCAGCGATGCTTTGAACAGCTACAAACTCTGGGCCTTGCGTAACGGTTGCTACAGCAACCTGCCAGCTTCGGGTGTAATCGCAAGATTGCGTTCCACTGGTTGTGCCTTCTGGATTGCATAGACCGTTTCGTACGGTTGCGGTGATTGTTGCGTTACCGGCCTGGCCAAAGCTAACGCCGGTTCCATTTGCGTTGATTGTGGCGCCTTCAGCAGTCCATTGGATTTGGCTGTTCGTGGCATTGGTTGGCTGCCCCCTCGCAT
>JAITFT010000099.1 GCA_031281155.1 Candidatus Fibrimonadaceae bacterium | reverse complement strand
AGATAAGCAGCATTGAGCTGGTTTCGCCCTACGTTCTGCTCAACGTGCATGGCTTTTACCGCAACGAGGTTAGCGGGAATGAGTCTGCCACCCAAATCACGCTGAATTCCATTGCCGATGTAAAAGACAAGAATAACGCCAATGCGAATATACTCACTCATTTGGAATACGAGCGTGTTTTGAGCTTAGCGCAGGGCGGCAAAAGCGTTGCCGATGCTAAGAAACAAGCCCAGGGTGAGATTTTGAAAGCATTCGGCATAGAGGAGAATTTGGCTAATAGCGATGACATGTCTATTTTCGGCAGAAACGAAAGCTCTGCCGCTTTGCTTGCCGTTTCTGTTTTGCTTCAAGGCAATTTGAATGAGGCTTTGTTTTCCGTGCTGCTTACTAGTTTTAACCAGGCTATCAAGGCAAATGGAGCGTGGAGCGATGAGGCTAGGCAGACCCAGATTGCGGACTGGGCTTCGGGCGCAGATTTGGGCAGGATAAGGGCAAACATAGAGGCTTGGGATCTTTCCGTTGATGTTCCTGATTTTGAGCGTTTTGTCCGCGGTTTTTGGGCTGGGAGCTATGGCTTGGGTGTTTGCAATTCAGCGAATGAGGGGCATAGAATGGAGAATGCCAATTTGCTTAGCTCGAAGAAGGATCAGGAGTATGTTTGCACTGGCGGTATTTGGCGGGAGTATGTGCCGCCGAGCAGCAGCAGCATTGCTGCATCGTCCAGCAGTTCGGTGGAGGTATCGTCTTCGAGCAGCGAGCCCAGCAGTAGTTCTGCGGAAGCAAGTAGCAGCTCGGTGGAATCGAGCAGCTCCGTTGAGGCATCGTCTTCGAGCGATGAGCCTAGCAGCAGCTCGGTTGAGTTGAGCAGTAGCTCTGAAGTGCCCAGCAGTAGCTCGGTAGAGCCAAGCAGTAGCTCTAGTGCTATTTTAAAGTCTGTTGAAAAGGAGATTAACGAATCGTTTACCACTGCCGGAATTCATGAATATTATTTGCCAAATAATGTAACTTATCCCGCTACAATAGAAATTTACGCACTTGGAGCAGGCGGCGGCGGACAAGGTGGGTACGAATTTCACAATATAGCTGCTAGTCATGAAGGAACTGGCGCAGGTGGTGGGGGTGGATCAGTGGCTTACACAAAATTCTCTGTATCGCAATCAACCACTTTTGCCATAACTGTAGGCAATGGCGGAGCTGGTGGAAGTGATGTTTTTACGCCTTTCAACCTTTTACATGCAAGATGGCAGTCAGGTAACCCTGGAGTCAACGGTGGAAATTCATCGGTAAGTTGGGGTAGCAACATTGTTGCCGCAAGCGGAGGTCGTGGAGGAGGAATGAATAGAAGTAGTAGTGATCATGATTTTACTGGCGGAACCGGTGGAACAGCCAATACCCAATGGCCTGCAGGTACTCTAGATAATTCTGCCTCACCCGGAACCAACGGGAATAACGGAGCTCAAGCCAGCAACGTAGAAATTCGTGGTGGAAATGCTGCATCGATAAACAGAGGTTCTGTTGGTTCCTTTGGCGGCGGTTTGGGAGCATATCGTCGAACTAATGGAACTGTGGAGGCAGAATTAGGTGGCGGTGGAGCTGGCGGATATAAGAATGGCGGTGGCAGTCGAGGTGGCAACGGCAAAGTTAGAATCGTAATCACATACTACGAAGAGGAGTAAGGAAGGTATTTATGAAAAAAAGATTATTTTTAATTATTGCGTTGTTTGTAAGTAGTTTAACAACTGTTAAGGCGCAATTTAATGCAAACTCAGAAGAATTTTTAAGGAAACTTGTCGGTGTTTGGGAGGGAAGCTATAGCGCAGGTCAGGGAGAAACAGGGCTTACATTGACTGTTTTTGAGGAAGGAGGTAATTTCAAAGCAACTTTTGATTTTTACAATCTTCCTAGCAAAAATAACGCTGCTAATGGCAAATATTATATGAATGTTTCATATAATACATCGACCAAAAGATATTCTCTCATAGGGTACGAATGGATTAAACGTCCTAGAAATTATGGCTTTGCAGATTTGGAGGGAACACTAACAGGAAATGTTTTCAGTGGCTCTACTTATGATTTTAGAGTAATAAGAATTGATGAAGTTGCGATAGCTGAACGAATGGAGGAGACGCAGCGGCAAAATACTGAAGTCATAGAACGCTTTTATTCAAATTTAGCTACTATCCTTAATCCCACGCTTGCAAAAAAAATGGCGAATCTTTTTACCGAAATTTCAACGAATATTATCAATGAAAACATAGGAACTAATGCTCAAAATGACGTAACTTGGCGAAAGCGCTGGGTCAAGAGACTTACTGACACTGAAAATATGTTTAATACTATCTTCAGCAATCGTGGTCGACCTTACATTTTATTTTATTCTACAGACATAAAGCAAGGAAAGATTAATTATCAAACAGAAACGATTGAATTGAGTACTCTTTTAAATCTTCGCATGAATGACAATTGGGTTGATATTCTTGACGTTGCTCTTCAAACAGTTAAAGCAATGGATGACAAATTACAGGGTACAGGAAGAAGAAGTGATTGGGGTTTGAATGATTGGCCAAATACTGGCGTATCTCAGACAAATCCTTTCAGGAATACGTACTATGGTGGTGGTATAGGTGGAACCACACGGCACGGGACACAGTGGAAAACGGATTTTACGATTGTTTTTGAACTTCTAAATGACAAAGGTCGTGTAATCGGTAGGCAGTCAATCGAATTGTCTCCTTTTTTTGAGATTTATTGTAATAATAGGAACTACTACGGTAAATTTATTGAATCTTTCTGGGTTCATTCCCCGCCCCTTGGGGCGAGAAATTAGTATTTTATGGTGTGGCTAAGAGCGAATACATTCATAAATCACATAACGTTTCAGTATTGATCTACCATTTTGTTTGCCCTGCGAAATATCGCCGGGTGGTATTTGATGAGGCTGTAGACGAAGCACTAAAAGAAGTATGCCTAGAAATAGAAAAGCGTTACGACATAAGGTTTTTGGAAATAGGCACGGATAAGGATCATGTACATTTTTTGATACAATCAGTTCCGAAAATAAGCGCAACACAAATCGTCCGCATAGTAAAAAGTCTGACGGCAAAAGAAATATTTGTCCGTTGTCCTCAAGTTAAGAAGAAATTGTGGGGTGGAGAATTTTGGTCGGATGGTTATTTTGTTGCAACGGTAGGACGACACGGTAACGAAGAGGCTATTAGTAGATATGTAAAAAATCAAGGAAAGGAAGCCGAGTACAAACGAGTATTAGTGCAGCAGCTTTCGCTTTTCGACTAACCTCGATACCCCGCAGTCTCTGCTGCGGGGTTGTTCATTACGGCGGGCGTGGCGGCACCATCGTAGATTCTGACAGGGCAATAAGGCTCCGTAATGAAATAAACAACATCAAAACTATAATATTTAATAATGTCAAAATCGGCGATATAAGCGATACAATGACTATACGAATCGCTTCAGTAAATAAAGATAATCCAAAAAATGCCGGAATCCAGATAACGCCGATATCGGAATTGGAGTGGAATGAAAATGACTGGAGAGAAAAGCTGGCACCTAAGATTTATTTTAGATAAAATTATAATAAACTCAAGATTGTGCCATCTTGTACCACCAAGTGTTGTAAGACTACTTTTGGCTTTTGAAATTGTCTTAGTTGTTGGTAGTATAGCTAATTGTGCGGCACTGAATTCTAAAGTCAAAGAAGGATATAAACCTGCAAGCAACAAACAACGCCGCAGTTGAAATTTTCAATCTCAAAGGAAATTTAATCAGCAAACAAAATTTCGGCAACGGTGCTTATACAGTATCATTCGGGCACCTACCAAAAGGCATCTACATCGTAAAAATCTCGTTCGGTAACGAAATGCGAACTCTGCGGGTAGCGGTGAGGTAGCAAGCGTATTTTCTATATTTATAACACCCTACTTCTTGCTGGAGAGAAATAATGCTGATAAATAATAGAGAATATTTTGAGATTTTGAAAAATATAAAAAAGCAAATCAAAACTGCACAGTATAAAGCGGTTTTGGGCGCTAACAAAGAGCTTATGGAGCTATATTGGAATATTGGAAAGACTATCATTGCTAACACAAAATATGGGACAAATTTTATTGAAAATCTTTCAAGAGATATTCAATCAGAGTTTCCGGATATTCAAGGTTTCTCTGTTCGCAATTTGAAATATATGCGTAAATTTGCTGAAGTTTACTCCGATTTCCAAAAAGTGCAACGGGGCGTTGCACTTTTGCCGTGGCGCAATAATTTGACCTTAATTTCAAAAATCAAAACTAAAGATAAATTAACTGCAGAGTATGCTCTGAAAGATATAAATAAGCCTATTGGCGTTAGCGAATACAAGTTATCGGATTTTGTCCCTAAAGAATTGTTAGATACATTGCCAAGTGCAGAAGATATAGAAAAGCGCGTGAAACTGGAATTTGATGTTGCAGAAGACCCACAACAACATAAACCCGCAAGCGAAAAGCGAACTCTGCGGGTGGCGGTGAGGTGATTTGATAAACGTCGGTTTTCTCGCTTTGGGAGTGGATTGTCGCAAAATTTCTATATTACTTCTATGCCTTTACTTTCTTCCTTTTATGGTATAATTCTGACAATGAATTTTACCGACCATAACCCTCCGCATTTCCACGCTAGATTTGCTGAGTTTAAAGCGATTTTTGACTTTGACGGA
>JAITFT010000059.1 GCA_031281155.1 Candidatus Fibrimonadaceae bacterium | reverse complement strand
TCTATAACATCCAGCAATATTCTCAATAACACGATAGATGCTTTGCTTCCAATCGCCTGCAGCGAAAGACATTTGCGAGTTCCATTGTCAACGATTCCCAGCAGCGTTTGAGTATTGCAGGAGTTATCGGTGACTCCGGTAAAATCCACTCCCCACACAGCATTGCGCAACATAAATTGCGGAATGCGATGCTTCCACAATTTGCGTATATCCATAACTTCAGCCATGTATTTGCGAAGAATTCCGTTAACATAAGTTTTGCCTACAGTCATCCCTCTTTCAGCCGCAAAACGCCTGTTGAAAATATCCGCAACCTGCCTGCACCCTGCATTAAGCACATAGGCTTTTATGCGTATAACTTCACGCTTCACCCATGGCGGTTTTGCTGAGCATTGACAAGGTTGCTTGAGTTGCTTTTTCCTGCGGAATATTCGGCGTTGTGTTTTGCGGAGAAGAGCGGCGATGAGGAATAGTGCGGCAATGATTATGGCGAGGGAGAGCATTGGGGAAATGTAGATTGCCCCGTCCGCTGTCCGCAGCGGCATTAAAAGGGGGCGGCAAGCCCTCTTTTGAAAAAGCATTGAGTTTTCTACATTGATGTTAGTATGCATAGTGCAATCATGCAAAGAACTTATTACTCCATTGGCAGAAAAACCTGCTCCTCGTCAGAAATCCTGCGCTCAACTTGGATAAGGAGCGCGCCGAGCGCATATCCTCTTTGACTCCCCATACAAACTCTCCACCATATAGCAAAATTGAACCAACCGGCATTATGCTTAGGTTTTCAAGAATCTTTTGATTCATTTCTTCAACCGTATCAAAAGGACGTTTATCATGCTTTAATATATTTTCATGAAATAAATGCCAATCACTAGCAACCCATAGCGGACGAGTTGGATTTATGGTTAGAGTTTTCTATATTCTCACTATGCCCACCTTATACATAATAGCCGGCCCAAACGGCAACGGCAAAACCACTCTTGCTAGGGAGTTTATAGAAGCAGAAAATGTATTTTTTTTAAATGCAGATGATATTGCAAAATCTATAAATCCACAAGATGTTTCAAAAGCTTATATGCAAGCCGGCAGAGAATTTTAAAAAAAAACAAATGAATTTTTGGCTGCAAAAAAATCTGTTGCTATAGAAACTACTCTTTCTGGAAAATATCATAATCGGCTTATTAACAATTTTAAGAAAAATGGATATGAAATAAAATTGTATTTTGTTTTCATGGATAACCCGCAAGTTTGTATTCAAAGAATTAGAAACAGAGTCTCAAAAGGCGGACACAATGTTCCAGATGAAGATGTTATTCGTAGATTTTTTAGGAGTAAACAAAATTTTAAGGCTTTGAAAAATTCAGTAGCTTATTGGGAATTGCATTATAATGGCGGGAATGAATTTGTTTTGGTTGCTCGTGGGAAAGAACCTTATATTGATGTAGCAAATGATTTCTTGTACAATAATTTCATAGGAGGCAATTATGGATGAAGAATATTATAAAGACGCTTTTAAAGTTCTCCGTTTAGCAAATCGTGGGGCCAAAAAAGCACAAGAGGAAAACCGCAGGCTGGGTTTGCCGAACGTTTATGCCATTGAAGGAAAGCCTGTTTTTGTTATGCCGAATGGTGAAATAAAAACGGAATGGGAATGGGGGCCCCGTCCGCTGTCCGCGATAGCAAATAAAGCCTAAAGCCATTCATTCCATGCCAAGCATTAAAATGAATGCGGTTAACCTGCCAGCGAATTCAAAGATTCTCCAAAAGCTCGCCAGCTCGCTTTCTAGGGCGGCAAGCCACCTTTTGAAAAAGCGTTGTTTTTGAAGTCTACATTGATGCTATATGAGCAGTGCTACCATGCAAAGAACTTATTACACCATTGGCAGAAAAACTTGCTATGATAGCGGTATGAGTTGGCTGCAAAGCGAGATAATGCCCGCTTATGACGATGACGGCTTTGCTGAACATCGGCAAGGTTGTTTGGGGCAAGCATTGATGGTTTAGCTGGGCAGCCACAGGCTATTTTGTCAATTTTTACAAAAACTTTATCTGTTTTCGTTTTGGGGGCACGAGCTTGTAGTACAAGCTCTAATAGTTGCCAGGAAATTTTTCTATATTCCCCCTCAAGCGGCGGTAACTCAGTTGGTAGAGTTTCAGCCTTCCAAGCTGACTGTCGCCGGTTCGAGCCCGGTCCGCCGCTTTTTTATGCTCGGTTTAAAAAAAAAGAGAAAAACAGGCACGCAAATAGCGCAAGAGCTTGGCGATAACCTTGCCAGAAAGGTCAAGGATATGAGCAAGCGAGATATGCCTTTGAAAATTATTTGCACATTTTGCATGGTTATTCTCTCTGTTTCATTAGGCTTTGGGTTTCATGGCTTGGCATCTCGTTTAAGCGATATTTCAGAAAAAGAAGAAAATGTTCGAAAACTTCAAACAGAGCTGAAAATGCTTAACGAACAGTTTGAAGCAAGCATGGAACAAAAGCAAAAACTTGTAAACGACACCTTAACTATCGAAGCCGTTGCCCGTTCTCATGGAATGAGCAAAAAAGGCGAAAGGGTGTTTTATTTTGTGGATTGATTGCCTTCCGAGGAGGGAAATAATTTCCAATTATTTATGTATCTCAATTTTCGCCTCTACTCGCGGCGTTAGCAGGTAGAAGAAAACTACTCCCAAAACTACGGTGTAAATGCAGTTTGGGATTGTGAGGGAAACAAAGGATTGCCATATTTCATCGCCTCTTTTTCCTATGCAGAAAAAGTATAAAATATCTTTCAAAAGCCCCGCAGCAGCAAGCACTGTTATTTTCAAGCCGAAATTCAAATTTATAAAGCTTTCTTCGATTTGCCCAACAGCAAAACCAATTAAGCAATAAGAAAAAGAGTATGCGCCAAGCCACTCAATCGGAGCATAAACATCGCAAAGCAAACCCGATAAAAAGCCGAGAAAACAACCCGCCAAAGCACCATGCCTAAGTGCTGCCATAACTACCAAAATCAAAAGCAGAGAAGGCTGCGCTCCCAAAACTCCTATTTGCGGCACCACAACCGTTTGCAAAATAGCAGCCACAAAAAATAAAAACGCATAAACAAAAAACCTAATCATTTCCCATCCCAAATAATCCAGTCCATATCTTTACGAATTATAAAAACTTCTTCTAAAGATTCTATCTGCTGCAATAATTTTATATTTCCATAACTTAAAACCTCTGAATCATTTTTATCGAATTTAACTAGCACGCCAACAGGAATGCCTTTTGGATAAATGCCGCCAAAACCCGAAGTTACAAGTGTATCGCCAGGTACCAAGTCGGTATAGCTGGAAACCTGTATTTGTATTTCGCCATTGTCTCTTGAAAATACCGTGCCGAGCGCTCTGGAACGCTGCGAAATAACAGAGATTCTGGAATTTGGATCGGAAAGCAATTGGATCATTGAATGATTGCGGAAAGCTTTGGAGACCTTGCCCACCAAGCCATTAACCGTAAATACCGGCATGCCATAAAAAATTGAATCTGATGAGCCTTTATTTACAACAACCGTTGTCATGTAAGGCCCAGGATTATGGCCAATTATTTGCGTTAAAAAAATTGGATAATCCCAATGGTTTTCAAAATTCAAAAGTTTTTTCAACCGCTCGTTTTCAATAGCATACTCTTTTATTAAATCTATTTCCAGTTTAAGTTTTGCATTTTGTTTTTTTAATATAACATTCTCTTCACTAACTGCGCCTAAATACAGAACATAAGAAGCAACAGACTGCGGCAAATATAAAACACTTGAGAAAACCCAATCAGCAACATTTTGTTTTTGCTTAACCGGTGACATCATCATGTAAAGAGAAAAAATCATAAACAGCAAAAAAACGAGAAGGCCGCGTGCCCACTTGCATAATTTCGCTATATACCGAAAAAATTTCATTAAACCGACGATGCCATAAGAACTTTACAGTTGCGGTAGTAATCCAAATTCTCCAAAATTCTCGCAGTCCCTTTGCATACGCATAAAAGAGCGTCGTCTATAACGCTGACAGGCAGGTTTGTTTCGTGGCGCAACCTTGCATCCAAGCCTCTAAGCTGGCTTGTTCCACCAGACATTATTATGCCTTTATCCAAAATATCTGCGGAAAGTTCCGGCGGCGTGCTTTCCAGTGCCTTTTTAACTGCCTCGACAATTTGCAAAATAGATTCGTTAAGAGCTTCTCTTATTTCTTCGCTTTTGATAACTATGGTGCGCGGAATGCCGGCAGCCAAGTCTCTACCCTTAACTTCCATCTCAAGCTCTCTTTCAAGCGGATATGCAGAGCCTATTCTCTTTTTTACTTCTTCTGCCATGGAATCGCCAATTAAAAGCCCGTGAGCGCGGCGCAAGTAGCTGATAATAGCGCCGTCTATTTTATCGCCGCCAACTCTAACCGATGTTTTGCACACAAGGCCGCCAAGCGATATAACCGCTATTTCAGAGGTTCCGCCGCCGCAATCTATAACCATATGGCCAGAGGGTTCAGCAACCGGAATTTGCATTCCGATAGCCGCAGCCATCGGCTCTGCAACCAAATGCACCTCACGCGCCCCGGCTGCTCTTGTTGCATCTAGCACCGCTCTTTTCTCAACTTCGGTTATTCCAGAAGGAACGCCAACCACAACGCGTGGCTTAACCAAGAACAGCGGGTACCTTTGCACTCTTTTTATGAAATACTGCAAAAGAGCTTCTACCAAGTGATAGTCGGCGATAACGCCATCTTTCATTGGGCGCACAGCAACAATTTCATCTGGCGTTCTGCCCAGCATTTTCTTTGCTTCTGTGCCTATATACGTAACCCTTTCGTTTTTTCTGTCCACCGCCACAACGGTAGGCTCATTTATAACAATGCCTTTGCCGGCCACATGGACCAAAGTATTAGCCGTGCCTAAATCTATGCCGACATCACAGGAAAATAACCCAAACATAAAAATCCTCTTTTTAATATTATAGGAATATAGAAAAAAAATTACTGATTAACTTCTACTCCCTACTCCCCACTCCCTACTTCCCAGCGACTAAATGATACAGCTCCCCTAAACTCTTTTGCCCTAAATCGCCCTCTTTTCTTTTGCGAACAGAAACGGTGTTTGCTGCGACTTCTTTGTCGCCCACAACGAGCAAGTAAGGTATTTTTGCCAATTCGCCCTGGCGAATTTTGTAGCCCACCTTTTCGTTTGAATTATCAACTTCTGCTCTAATGCTTGCTTTGCAAAGTTCATTGTAAATTTTTTCTGCGTATTCCGAAAATTTTTCTGAAACAGGCAGAACGCGAACTTGAACAGGGGCGAGCCAAAAGGGGAAATCGCCGGCGTATTCTTCGGTTAAAATGCCGATAAAACGTTCGAGCGAGCCGAGCGCAGCGCGATGAAGCAGAACGGGCGTGTGCTTTTGGTTGTCTTTGCCAACGTATTCTGCGCCAAGGCGGCCAGGCATATTGAAATCCACTTGAATTGTGCCGCATTGCCAGTCGCGACCCAAAGAATCTTTTAATACGAATTCCAGTTTAGGCCCATAAAATGCGCCTTCGCCCGGGCTTAATTTATATTCCAAACCTGCAAGCTTTGTGGCCTCTTCCAAAGCATGCTCTGCCTTGTCCCAAAGCTCGTCTGAGCCTACTCGTGTTTCTGGGCGCGTGCTGAATTTCACGCTTATTTTTTCAAAACCAAAAACTTTGTAAAGATCTTTTACGAGTGCGCAGAAATCGCTGACTTCTGGGGTAATTTGTTCTTCGGTGCAAAAAATATGGCCATCGTCTTGAACAAAGCCGCGAACTCTCATTAAGCCGTGCATTGTGCCGGCCGGTTCGTTGCGGTGGCATTTTCCAAATTCTGCAAAGCGAAGCGGTAAATCGCGCCAGCTTTTTAAGCCCTGGTTGAAAACTTCTATATGGCCAGGGCAGTTCATTGGCCTAACGGCCATTTCGCGTTCGCCTGCCATGGTTTTAAACATATTGGCATCGTATTTATCTGCGTGGCCGCTGCGAACCCAAAGCGATTTATCCACAATTTCCGGTGTCATAATTTCTTTGTAGCCGCGTTTGATAATTTCTTTGCGAACAAAATCTTTCAAAACATTTACCAAAATCGTTCCGCGCGGGTGCCAAAATACCATGCCTGGGCTGTGATCTTCCAAGTGGTATAAATCCATCTCTTGCCCAATGCGGCGGTGGTCTCTTTTTTTTGCTTCTTCTAAAAATTTGAGATGAGCATCTAAACCGGCTTTGTCTGCAAAGCATGTTCCGTAAATTCTGGTTAGTTGGTCGCTCTTTTGGTCACCGTGCCAATATGCTCCTGCGAGGCTTAATACTTTGAATGCTTTTAATTTGCCTGTGCTTGGAATGTGCGGGCCTGCGCATAAATCTTCCCAAGCTCCATCGATGCCGGTTACATAAAAGCTATATACTTTGTCGCCGCGGGCTGCGGCTCTTTCTATGTTGTCTGTTTTGTATTTATCGCCCTCGGTGCGTTTGAAGGCTTCTTCGAGGGATATTTCAATGCGAGTGAAGGGGCGGTCTTCTTTTACGATTTCTGCCATCTTTTTTTCGATGCGCTCAAAGTCTGCGTGAGTTATGGGTTCGGGAGTTGCGAGGTCGTAGTAAAAGCCATCTTCAACCGGAGGCCCATAGGCCAGCTTTGTGCCGGGGTAAAGTGCGCAAACTGCTTCTGCCAGCACGTGCGCGCAGGAGTGGCGCAGTACAAAGAGAGAGCTTGGGTCTTCGTTGCTGGGTGTTATTATGCGAAAGGTGCCACTTGTGGCTAAGGGGCGGTTTAAGTCTAAAATTTTTTCGCCGAGCTGAACAGCAATGGCTTTGCGAGCCAAGCCTTCTGAAATATTTTTTGCAATTTCCAAACCGGTAATTCCGCTTTCAAAAGCTTTCTCCGAGCCGTCTGGAAGAGTGAGGTTTATTTGGGGCATATTAATCCTTTACGCAGCGCACGGAAGACAGGTAGCCAGTCTTTTTTTGAAACTCTCTAGACACGGTATTTTCGTTAAATTTCATTCTACGCCTAAATGCCTCGGTGGTATCACCAGTATGGACATTATGATAGTGCGTAGCAGTCCACCAATAGCCATATTCGCCAATACCGCGATAGTAGCCTACACCCATCAAAAGATTCTGCTTTTCGGCGCAGTCAAAGCAAAAACCGCCTGCTAGGGCAGCAAAGCCAAAATTATCTGTGCCATTGCCATCTTCGACATCAGTACCATCTCCATAATAATCATTTGCTCTCCAGCCGCTTTTTGCTTTTAATCTTGTCCCTGCGTACATACCCGTTAAATCTGGATTATTGGGATCGCAGCCGGCAAAAATGCAATATTCATCACCAGCATATAATGCTAGAGCTTCCCACTCTTTATCGCTTGGTATATGCCAGCCATCTGGGCAAATGCCTCTTACTCCGCTTGGAACTCTATCGGAGTTTGCAGCTCCGGCCATAATTGTTCTCCAATCGTATAGCCTGCCGTATTCGGCACAGTATCCCGCTATGTCTTCTGGTGTAAACCAATAATCGTACTTATTGTCACCATCGCCACGTTTTTCAAGACCGTCTGTGCCATAGCATACGCCGATATTGTCGCTAGGACCGCCATAGTTCAAGTTTTCTGCCATCCAAACTTGATTGCCTATTACAACGGTTTTATATCTTTTGCCATCTCGGTTATCTATTAAATCGCCGCCGTGTATAATATTTGCCGAGCTTGAAGATATTGGAGGCGTGGTACCTGCCGAACTTGAAGAGGGGTTTCCTGATACTGAACTACTGCTTTGTTCAGTTTGGCCGCTAGAAGACGAAGCACCGGAGGAATGCCCACCAGAAGAGGAGCCATTGGAGGAGGCTCCTGAGCCCGAAGAGGAGCTGTTCCCTGAAGCTTCTGAACCCGAAGAGAGGTTTCCAGATGAGCCAACACCGGAAGAATCACCTTCGGTATTATTTAAAGCATCCATATCTAATGAGCAAGAATTGATTGCCCACCCTAATAAAAGAACGCATACAAAAGCTTTAACAACGTGTTTCATTATAGTTAAGATAGAAAATTCACTATGGCAACTAAGGGCGTAAGCCGTGTTCTCTCAATTGCATTCTTAGTTCGTGATTTTCGGTACGAAGCTTGTTGACTTCCTCTGTAAGTTTTTCAATTTTTGTCTCCAATTTTTCAATAGTTGTTTCTAATTTGCCTATTTTATCTAACAACCGGCCATTTTCTTGTAGAGAATTGGTAAGCTGTATCTGCAAACCATTTAGAACAGCCTTGAATTCCACCGAATGGCTATTGCGATTATTGCTAAAATAATTCAAAACCACTCCTACAAGAGCGGCTATACCTGCAATTCCACCTATTTGACCTAATGATTCCATAATGCTATATCCTCAATTATAAGATAGAAAATTAATTTCAAAGCGGCGAAATTTACGTAATTAATCAAACCCCCACCATCACATCCAAAATTTTCTTACCCCTATGTTCAACCCACCTAATTTGCGGCTTGCCTACATTCTGCTCTTTTCTGAAATCGAATGTCAGCAGATAGCCAATATCTTTATTTTTACTATCCAAATAATTCGCAATCTGATCCAAAGCATTTTCATGCGCAACTTCGCCATACCATAATTTTAGTTCCACAATAAATTGCTCGCTGCCATAATCGATAATCACATCCGTTCTTTCTGAATCGCGAGTCTCGCTTTCCAAATAATAATTACCAGCGCCGTTTATATATGGCTTCAAATATGTTACAAAAAGCAAACGGCATTCCCTTTCCAAAAACTTGATGTCTTTATTATTGTATATTTCGTAGTAATGATTTGCAAATTTTTCCAAAAAAAGCGGCATATCAAAATTATCTTTGTCTCTTACCATATTGATTAATGAGCTTGATATCGCTCTGCATTCCACCTCTTCTCTTTCTGAAATAAAATAATTCGTAATCCTTATCTCAAAAATCCGGTTATGTATGGCTACCAAACCGCTTCTATTTTCAATTATTCCAAAAGTCAAAGCCAATTGTATTGTGTCATTGTCAACGTTGTAAGAACGCATCCTTTTTCCAACCGTTAATTCTCTAAGCAATTCTTTTAAATCGGGATTGCTTTTTATATTTTTAGCTATATCGTCAAATAAAGTGCTTTGCTCTACAAGTATTATTTTTATCGCATTCAAAATTCCGTTATGCGTCCAGTCTCGTTCTAGTTCACTCTCTATGCATTGGCAAATTCTAGAAACTAGGTAGGGGTAACCATTAGTATAAGCTCTGATTTCCTTAGAAATAGCCTCTATATCCATACCTGTGCTATGTTCCTTTTCGTATTCTGTGAGCATAGGAGCTATTTCTTTTTCATTGAGAGACATATCAACTTTGAAGTCAATAGCTATGTTCCAAGGAGAGTTAATGCGCTTTTCGCCATCTTGAAGTTGATGAGTGCCAGCTTGTATCATTTTGAGCTTGAGGTTTTTAATGTCGTAAACACCCGCCAAAATAACGCTCTGGAATGTGGCTCCTGCGCCTCTGCCTCTTTTTAAATATTTATCTCTGAGCAGTCCCAAGAATTTTAAAAATATGAAATTATTGGAAGTTTTATCAACTTCGTCTATCATTAAAACTATTTTCTTATTTTCGCAAGTTTTGTTTAAAAAAGTATCCAGCAAATCAAAAGTCGTAACCGAGCTATCAACCCAGACTTCAGAGCCTGGTAAATTTTTCTCTGTGAAATATTTTGAGCATACATTAAGAATCCCTTGGCAAAAATTTTCTGGAGATTCAAATACTCTGTCGTCCACGCCTTCAAAACTGACAAATATTGTAGAGTATCCCATCTCTGGCAGCTGATTTTCCAACAAAGCCAATGTTGTGGTTTTGCCGTATTGCCTGCCACGGTTTATGGTGAAATAATGCCCCTTTTCCACCATAGCTGCAATTTGGCGGATTTTCTCGGAAGTGTCTGCCATATAATGCTTGCTAGGAACGCAGAGGCCAGTTACATTGAATTCACGCATATAGAGGAATATAGTAAACGCTGATTTAGTCGCTGGGGAGTAGGGAGTGGGGAGTAGGGAGTAGACAACTTCACAAAAAACGGCTAATTTCGCTTAAAAACAGTGATTTTGCATCGCCCATACCCTACACCCTATACCCCGCACCCAAACATTGAGTTAATCATTTATTACAATACTCTTCTTTCGCTAATTCCTTGTGTTCCTGAGTTATGGCATAAACATACTCTATACCAGCCCAAAAATCCGCCCAATCTTCGATTTCTTTCCCTCTTTTGTATGAATCCCAGGAACGTATATCAATTCCATTATGTTCTACTGGACCATCAAAGAATAAGCATTTTTCGGAGTCGCCTAGAAAATGTAATTCTATTCTATACTGGTTAGAGCAATTATTGGTAATACTATCACAATTTATTTGAACATAAGAATCCCATTCTTCTGGCTTTTCTCTATAATAAAATGAGCTGTGCAAGGTATCGCCATCTGCAATAAGTTTTTCATAGGTATTATTGTATATAATAGCAACTATTCTAACCGTTACCCCACTTTCATTTGCGTATGCAGAAATTTTTTCTTCTATATATGTACAATCATCGCAACAACTTTCAATCATACAGCCTGTGATACTGCATAAAATAAAAATAAGGATAATGTTTCTCAATTTTCTCATTTCATGTTTTTACCGCATATTAACAATTAACCCCGCTAATACAGCCGGGTGGTGGCGTAACGTCAATTGTAGATTTGTATTTATCTCTCAAATACTGCGGGCATGGTATTTCCTTATAGAGGACATTGGGGTTATCTGTTGCCATAAACCAATCTGCATGCCATAAACAGCCTTTTAAAAGATAGCCATTTGGATCGTTAGGAACATTGCTAAAAACGTTTCTGCATTTTCTTCTAAGGCACGCCTGCCATTCCTCCAAAGTAGCATTCCAGCCAGCATCTCTTAGCTCATTTGCTACTCCAGTAAATTCATCTACCCAAAAACAGGAGGATAATAGGCCTCCATTCTGATGCCCTCTATCTATTTCCAACCTGCTTTTGCCCAATGGTCTAGAAAAACAATCGTAATTGCCTGTACCGCCGCCTGGAATCATAATATCAAATTGACCATCACCAACATCGTGACCTGTGTTGCTTGCCATAACTATTAAGGTTTTTCCTTTAAGAGCTGAATGAGTTACTCTTGGACGAGGGTCAGGAGCCCAAGTACCGTCGAATTGCAATTGGAAACACTTACCACATGCGCCACCGCCGCCTGGTGTAGCTCCAAATGCGTAGGCAAGGGTATCGTTTATTGCAACAGGAATCATATCAAAGCAAGTGTGAGCACCGTCTTCATTGGGGTTTGTGGGGAAATTTGGATTTCTTAATAAATGCTCTTGAAAAGTCACGCTAGTTCTGAAATATTGCCTTATGTCATTGGTTGGCGACTCTTTGCCGCATTGGGTGCCCATATATCTAGGAAGATTCCATGGATCATCAGGGCTTGTGCGAGGATCTAAAAAATAAGTGGGCATTTCAGCATTGCGCATATCGCAATTTCTGGCTATAACGAAAGGGTCTGGTAAAGCGCCGTTTACAGCAATATTCGAAGGCCAAGAGCAAGTGGGTTTACAGCCATCCCAATAGCGGGATGCCCAACCCCTTTTAACATCAGCGCCGCCCAGTTCAAGGGGAGGAATATTTTCCAAGATTATGCCCGATGGAGAAGAATATACTGGCAAACCACTGGAGCTGGATGGCAAGGTTTCCTCTTGGCTTGATGAAGAGGAGACGGGCACTGCTTGGCTTGAACTGGAGGGAGCTTCGTAGGGCTGCATGCTCGAACTGGAAGGTCTGCTTGAGCTGGAGGGTTCTCTGCTCGAACTGGAGGGCTCTTCGTGGTCGCCCCAATAAACAAGCAAAAGATTAAGTTTGCCGTCGCTACAGCCTGAAATAAGGATTACAACTAAACCGACTGCAAGCAAAAACAAACGCATACTCGTACTCCAAAGAAAAAATCCTTATAAAGATAGAAAATTTTTCAGAGCAGTATTTACTAAATTATCGTAAAGGGTGCCCTATGAGAAAATTGCTTATCATATTACTATTAAGCTTGGCTGTATTCGCTAAGGAAAAAAACGAAAGAGTTTCTGTTTATTTGCATCCAGTTTCATTATATGGCATGCTTCTTTGCGCCTTAGAAGACTATTGCTTTTCCTATCTAACGGTAGAATATCCATTAAACAAGCGGTATTCCTTAATCGTAGCTCCATCTATATGGACTGGTAAGATGTTGGAAGGATTGAATGAGTCTCGTCATTATCTTAGGCTAGGTTCCGGAGTTGGTATTCGTCATTTTACAAACGGCAAGGCAGATGGATTTTATTTGCAATTAATGCCCAGTGCTTATTACGTGCGTTATGAGGGAGAAACGCTTAACATGATTTTATATCGTAGTATTGAAGAAGGTTTTACAATAGACTGCTGTGAAACAGCTTCTAGTCAAATTTTTGATATTTTAGGCTATATTGGATATTCAAAGAAATTTTCTCGCATAAGCATATTCTTTGATGCTGGCCTAGGCTATATGTGGAGTCCTACATGCCGTTTAGATACACCTATTTTATTAGTGCCAGTTAATAACATACCAGCCGGTAATGGTTGTATAGGTGGTATATCTTTTGATGTTAATTTTGGAATAGGTTTTGCGTTGTGGTGAGATTTCTGGCTCTCCCCTTATTCTTGCTTACTATAAAATTTCTAAATTATACGCGTTGTTTATACTTGTGAGGTTTTTATGACCAAAGCCAGGATTTTATCGTTAGTGCTAGCCTTGCCTTTACTCGTAAGCATTATGCTTTCCGGTTGTTCCGGAACTGGTGGTTCCGACCCAGACCTAGAAGATTGGACTCAAGATGCTGACGGAACAAATATCTTGACAAGTGTTTTTCCTAGCCCAAAAGAAAAAAATCCGTATTCTGTGGAAAATATGAACAAAATATTTAAAGATCTCATTCTTGCTAACAGTGCAAGCACAAAAGATATTCCAAAATTGGAGGCGAATTTCTTGTATGTCCGTTTTCTGCCTTATGGAAGGCATGGCGTACATGAATTAAAAGCTTACGATCCCAGTCTGGTGCTATTTAGACATCCAATGGATTACAACGAAATCAAGCAACCTGTTGTTTACATGGACAAAACTTTACCAGACAGCATAATCCCGTACTTTGCCTCCGTGCCTGTTGGCTACGAGTTTGGTCCAACGCCTTACGAAATTTTGCAGGAACTGTTTTTAACACAGCCGCTTGAAGAAGATGACGAGGATGACCAGGAAGATAGCTATTTTGTCAAGGCAAAGAAATCAAACAGAGCCAATAAAGAGATAGCAGCTTATCTGAAAAACCAAGGTTTAGCCCCATATCATTTAGAAATAGCAGCGTTTCCGAATTCGGAAAGATTAGATGCCGAAGCCGGAAGCGGTTCAAGCAATGCTCTTGCAAAAAATATTTCCCCTGATATGGATAACACTGTTGCTTTCTTGTCTAGATGGAGTAGATGGAGACCAAGCGGTACATTGAAGTTCCGCGATGAACGAAAGGGAGATACTTCTCTCGTTGGCGTCAGAGTTACCGCAGGTTATAGATTTTACTGGCGTTCGTCCAGAACGGATAAAGATGGTAAATTTCAAAGCCCTGAGAGATGGACTCTAAGCGTGCATTACGAGGCACATTTTGATCATGGTCAATTTGTGTTGCAAGACGGACATTCCGGTTTTTATTGGTGGTTTAAAGACGATTTAAAATATGTGAAAGGAGGCACGTCGTACCAGCCGTGGAATCATACTTTTACGGGAGACCATGCTAAATGGTGCGTTGTGTGGACTGCGGCTCATGATTATTGGTATGGGAATATTTACGGATTGAAACGGCCAAGAAATAGTCTTTGGAGCATGGATATAGAGGTTTACTATAAGGATAATAATGATTTTAGAAATAAATTTGGAAATATACTTGGAGATTATAACTATACTTTTGGTCTTGAGAATATTTCTATTCAAGCTAATCGAAGCCATTTAAGCATATATGGAACTACAATACATGAAATAGCACATTCTTCTCATTATGCAAATCTTGAAAGACGTTGGTATAACTCACGAATAGGAGTGTACGATGATTTGTCTAAAAGATTAAAAGAAACTTATGCAACTGGGATAGAAAGATACTTAACCATAAAACGTTATGGGATTTGGGGCGGAAGTTACAATAGAGTCGATGGTTATACTGGTTTATTTGAAGACTTGGAAGATACGAATACTACATTTGCCGGAACAAATATGTATTGCGATAGAGTCAGTGGTATTACGGTTCCAATGGCAGAAAAAACTATTATGAAATCATATTCTTGGAATGGTTTTAAAAATAATCTAATGAATGATTACCCGAGCGGAACTCTAAATGAAAATGGCGGAAGAGTGTCTTATACTAGAGCTGATATGGATGCTCTCTTTGAATATTGGGATACAGGAAAAGAAAGTCATTGCCCAGTAGAGCCAAGCTCTAGTTCGGCATTGTCAAGTTCCAGCTCCGTGCCTCCAAGCTCCAGTTCGGTATTGTCAAGTTCCAGTTCGATGTTGCCAAGTTCTAGCTCTGCGCCTCCAAGCTCCAGCTCAGTCGTAGCAAGCGATGATGGTCCGGGCCAAAATTTCATAGATGTTCGTGATGGTTATGCTTATAAAACAACGAAAATAGGACCGTTGATTTGGATGGCTGAGAATTTAAGATTCAATGCTGATGGCAGCAAATGCGGAATGCCTGGAATGTTGGGCAGTGTTCCAGGGACACTCACAGATGAAAGTACTGAACATTGCGATAAATATGGCAGACTTTACGATTGGGATACTGCTATGAATGCTTGCCCAGGCGATTGGTATTTGCCTAGCAGCGAGGAGTGGATGCAAATGCAAGAGCATATAGCTATAAAACATTCTGCTATGATCAGCGGCGTACCTTTTGTAGCTAAATACTTAAGAGATGTAAATTCTAACGGTGAAGATACTTACGGCTTTGCGGCATTGTCTGGCAGTGGCTTTGCAATGGAAGGCGGTCTTTTTGTGCGCTTTGAAAGTTATCCTGATGGCGACAGTTTTTGGTGGACTGCCACTAACGAATATAGTAGTATCAGTGCCACAGTTCAAATATCATCAAATGTACGGTCCTATTTTTGGCAGGTAGGCCATAGTAGGTCTGGCATGAACTACGTACGTTGCGTGAGGAATGTCCCATGAAAAGCCTTCTATTTGCAATTGTGTTTGCGCTGCTCTTATCCAGCCCTGCTTTCGCAATAGATCGCAGCCTGGAATTTGATATAGGTTATTCTTCGCCAAACAAAGGACTCGCAGGCATTAGGTTTTGGCCGGAACCCAATTGGTCTTTTGGCTTTATTTGGGGCTCATTCTCGTTCTACAACGACTACTCCGATTTTGGCATTGCCGGTTCTCACCATTTTTATGGGTACACAGGGCCTTATGTTTTCCAAAGCCACCACTGGTTAAACTCCAAGGTGGGGAATATATGGGAAATTAGTACAGGAGGAGGTTACCAACAACTTCTGGGAAAAAACTTTTTAGTTTATACAGAGCTTGGAATTCCCCTTTACATTGGCGGCGGAAAAATATGGCGCTATTATAAAGGCGGAGTTCCACGAAATAAAGATGTGCTGTTTTCGTTTAGAGCTGGCTTCGGCGTAGGCTATATGCTACACCTCTTCTAATCTCGCCACTGCTTCTTCAAGCGACAAATCTTTATAATTCTGAGCGCTAATCCACTTGCCGTTTACTTTATTGCTTGCAAAAGCGGCAGCTATGGCGCCGGGAATTACCGTTTCCACAGCGTTTGGCGCATTGGGGCCACCAAGATCTGTGCGAAGCCAGCCTGGATCTAGCAGGTTTAGGGTTATGTCTGTGCCATTCAACTTATGAGCAGTGTCTTTAACGAATTTATCGAGGGCGGCTTTGCCGGCGGCATAAGCCATTTGCTCAGGTTCATTGGCTATGCCGCTGGTGGTGCAAATCACTCTGCCAAAACCAGCTTTGAGCATTTTTGGCAAAAAATGACAGCTTATTTGAATAGGGGCAATTGCGTTTACCTGAAAACTGGTGAGGTAATCGGTTTCGTGCACTTCCCAAAAGGCCACTCTATAAGGAGTTTGCAAACCAGCGTTGTTGAGCACAATGTCTATTTGCAAATTTTTGGAATCGAGCTCTGCTAAAAAATTTTCTCTTGATTTGCCATCGCTTAATTCAGCAGCTATAGAGAAAGCTTCTATGCCTTTCGCTTTGACCTCTGCCTCCAAAGCTTTGGTATGCTCTAAATTGCGACTGTGCAAAATTAAATTTGCGCCACGCTCTGCCAGAGCCAGAGCCGCTTGCTTGCCAATGCCACGCGCAGCACCGGTAATTAAAACCCATTTTTTCGATAAATTATTCATGAGGGTTAATGTAGAAAATACTAACCAACCCTTCCAATATCATTTACTGCCTTGTTTAACGTTTCGTCTGAGGCTTGAACGGACTTCTGATTCGCTTCGTAATTGCGCTGGAATCTTATCATTTCAACCATTGAGTCTATAACGCTAACATTGGAACTTTCCAAAAAACCCTGCTTAACAGTTGCATTAACGGCTTGTTCCGGCCTTTCATCTGTTCTTGAATAAAAAAGATTATAACCTTCGCGCCCAAGCGCTTCCCTTTTATTTTCAAAATCAACTATTGACAAGCTTCCAACTTCATTGCCATCTGCATAAACCTTGCCCGAAGCAGAAACGTGAAAATTCTCTGCCTCTTCCAAACTTATAGGCAATCCGTCTGTGCCAAGCACTTTATGCCCCTGCAAAGTGACCAAATCGCCCATTCCATTGCGTGTAAAACTGCCGTTTCTAGTGTATCTAATGCCATTTTCCGTTTCAATTTCAAAAAAACCTGAACTTTCGAGAGCCAAATCAAAGGGATTATCCGTTATAACCAAGCTGCCTTGCGAATAATCAATGTAATTTTCAGACATTTGCTGGTCTTCGTCCTGGTGAAGCTTTAATTCGTCGTTTCGCCGAATATCAACCTGGGCAATGCTCGCCATAAGGGACTTTTTGAAGCCAGCCGTATTAGCATTCGAAAGATTATGGGCACTATTATCCATCATCTCCTGCAAAAGCATCATTCCATTGCGCGCACTGTAAAGACCATTAACCATATAGCTATGTGAGCAAAAAGCGTGCCAAATGAATTTTTCTATATTGCCCAAAAATGCACATATTCCCACACACAAGCCTAAAAACTCTCGCTGGCAAGCTCCTAAAAGATATTCTGTCAAAAGATAACTTCGGCGCAAATTCTGCAAAGGGCGGCTTTTTAACTGGCGGGAGCGTAATCGTTTGCGAATCAAAAGGCTTACAGGAATATTTGCAAAAAGAATGCGCAGACAAGCATGGAATTTGGACTGCCCTGCCTTTTAAACCGCTCGCAGGGCTTTTAATGCAATGCGCTTATAACCTCTCGCCAAAAGACCGAAAAAAAGATGAAAAGGAAAATATTTTCAATGCAAATAATTTGGTATGGGCAATTTACAGATTTCTGGAAGGGCCGGAAAAAACTTTTTCCTTTGCCAGCGAAATAGCGTCTCTGTTTGCGGCATATCAAATTTACAGACCAAAGCTAATTGAAAAATGGAATAAAGGCGAAGTTTATAAAATTAAAAATGCCGATGAGAACTTCAAAAACAATGAAAAATGGCAAAGAGAACTTTGGCTTAAATTAAAAAAAGAATATAATGAATTGGATGTTTCCCAACTTTACAAACTAATAGAAAGCGAATTAGCCGAAAAAAACTTCCTGCCAAAACAAATTTTCATCTTTGCTCCCTTATCAATAGCCCCAATCCATTTAAAAACGCTAACTCTCATAGCCAAAACCGGCTGCAAAGTCAACTTATACCTGCACCAAATCAGCAACGAGTACATAGGCGACCATTTAAGCGACAAAAAAATCGCAAACTTGCGAAAAAAATCCTGGCAAGAAAACAAAATCATAAACGAAACCGAGCTATATTGGGACCTAGGCAACAGACTAATAGCCAACCTAGGCCGAAACGCTCAAACACTATATGAACTAATCCTAGCATTAAATTTAGAATATTCTGAAATTCCTCTAATTTTAGCCAACTTCGACTCAGGCAAAAGTAATGCGACTCTCCTCTCAAAACTCCAAGCAAACATAATCAACGATGAAAACGAAAAAACAGAATGCGAAATAGATAACTCCATTATCCTCAACAACTGCTTCTCACCCTTGCGAGAAATTGAAGTTTTATGCGATTATATTTTAGATTTATTTGTAGAAAACAAAGAATTAACGCCAGCGGATATTGCCGTTGTTTCTCCGAATATTGAAAATTACGCAAGTGCGATAGAAAGCGTTTTTGAACGCAATGGCATTCCTTATAAAATTGCAGGCCACGATGTAAAAAAAAGCAGCAAAACCGCACAACTTTTGAATATGCTTTTTGCGCAAATCGGCAGCAGATACGAAGCCGCTGATATTGTCTCTCTGTTTGAATATTCAATGTATGTGCAAGGCAAGGAGTTGGAATCAAGCGAGATAGATCGTTTGGAAAAGTGGGTTAGGGAAAACGCAATAAGGCACGGTTTGGAAAGTTTTGATATACCGCCGCCAAACTACTCCTTTGAAAGCGGATTTAAGCAACTAGCCGCAGGCTTTTTTATGCTTTCAGAAAATGAATTTTCTGAAAATAACGATTATTGCTATCCAGATATAGAAGGCAACGCTACCAAAATATTAGGAGACTTTGTTTGCTTTGTAAATACCTTGCGAGAATTTGAGGAAGCAAGCAAAAAAGAAAAAAGCATTGAAAATTGGGATTATTTTTTCAAAGAAAAATTCCAAATATTTTTCGGTACCGATGAAATAAATTTTAACGAAGACAAAGACAATCCTTACCAAAAAATCATTAACGCTTGGGATTCATTAAAAAAAGAAATGCTTATAGGCTTTAACAATAATTCAAGCACGCTCATAAACTTCTCTGCTTTGAAAAGCGCCTTGCCAAAAAAATTAGAATCAAATGCCAAATCCTCCTATTCCCTAAGCGGCCTGCTTTCTTTCTCAAATTTAGAAAGCCTCAGAACCTTTCCGCACAAAGTATTTTGCTGCGTTGGAATGAACAGCAAAGAATTTCCTCGCCAAACAAAAAACAAAGAAATCAGCCTTATAGCAGAATACGAACCAGGCGACAAAGATACAGCAAATGAAGATCGTCAAATTTTCCTAGAAACAATTCTCAGCGCAAAACAAACTCTCTACATAAGCTGGGTAGGCCAAGACGAAAAAAACGCAGAAGAGCTGGAACCTTCCAGCGTAGTAATCATGCTTTTAAAAAATTTGGAAGAACAATACGGCATAAAAACAAAAAACCTAATCACAAAACACCCTTTGCAACCCTTCTCAAAAAAATATTGCAACGGAACTCTAAGCACCTACGATAACAGGTGGTTAGCGGCCAATGGCCAGTGGCTAGCGGCTAGCGGAAAAAATATTTGGGAGTGGAAAGCTGCTTTTGAAAAAACAGAAGAAAAAAAGGATATTGATAGCTTGTATAGAATTTTATCTGACACTCCAAAATACTTCTTAAAAACTGTATGCAATATAGAATTGCCAGAAGAGGCAGATTTGCTGGAGAATACAGAGCCTTTTATTGTGGAGAAAGGTTTGAGCGAATGGGAATTGGCAGATTTGATTTTGAAAAATGAAGAAGATTATAATAGAGAAATTAAAATTTTCAAGCTCAGAGGCAAATTGCCAAGCGGAAAATTTGCCGATAAAATTATAGAAAAGAAAATAGAAGAAATCCATGAAATGAAAAAACTGGAAGATAAAAATGTCCGAACTTTCATTAGACCCAGCGATGATAAAGGAAAATACAGGCTGTGGCATTGGCTAAAGCATTTGGAATTGAATTTAACAGAAGCAATGGATTCAGACATTATTTTGAAAACAGGAAAAATTAGATTGCCAAAATTATCAAAAAAGGAAGCACAGAAGGAAATTGAAAAATTATGGGAATTAGCAAATGAATTAAAAACAAAAATGCTGCCGATTTTCCCAAATGCCGCATGGGAATATTTAAAAACAGAAAAAAAAATAAAAGCCGCAGAAAAGATTTTTTTTGAATATAAATATCATTCGCAATACGCAAAAATGCTTTTGGGAAACGCAAAAGCGTTTAAGGATTTAGGCGTGGAGAGAGAATTTATAGAATGTTCGGAGAAATTATTTGAAAATTATAATGGAGCAGAAGTAAAAAATGCAAATACTTGATGTACAAAACTTGCCGCTTGATAAAAAAGTGCTCATTGAGGCGAGTGCGGGTACCGGCAAGACTTATACCATTGGTTTAATTGTGCTTCGTTTGCTTTTGGAAAAAAACATACCCATCGACAAAATAGCTTTGATAACTTTTACAAAAGCAGCAACTGCCGAACTCAAAAAAAACACTTGGGAAAAAATTAGAGAAGCGTATGATACATGGGAAAATGGCCCTAACGAAAAAAAAGTAAATTTATTAGATGCTATTGCCCGCATAGACGAAATGCCAGTTTTCACCATTCATGGTTTTTGCGAAAGACTATTAAGCGAATTCGCTTTTGAAATTGGAAATTTTGAAGAAAAAGAAATTGCTACAGATTCAAACCATATTAAAGATAGAATTGTTGCAGATTTTTGGAGAAGGGAAATTCAAAATTTAGATGAAATAATTGCGCTTAATCCAAAAGAATTGTCAAATGCTGTAGATGTTATTTTAAATCATTCACAAGCAAAAATTGCTGGCGAAGATTATGAGCAGGCTTTAATAGAGTATAAAAATATAACTGATGACGGCAAGAAAAAAGATGCAGAGAGAAAGCTAAAATATGCAATAGTTTATAAATTGGCAAAAGAAGTTTATGAAAAAATATCAGAAGAAAAAAGAAAATTAAAAATCATGGATTTTAATGATATGATTGAAAATTGCTATAGGGCTATAAAAAATGATTCAAAAAATATATTGCAAAAAGCAGTGGAAAAAAGATACAGTGCCATATTGGTAGATGAGTTTCAAGATACAGATAAAATGCAATTTGAAATTTTCGATTATTTATTTAAAAACAAGCCGTTTTTTATGATTGGCGACCCCAAACAAGCGATTTACAAATTTAGAGGCGGAGATATTTTCGCTTACAACGAAGCAAAAATATCAACTGGCAAAAATCAATTTTCAATGAATACAAATTATCGCTCGGAAAAAACTTTGCTAGATGCTTTAAATAGCTTTTTCAGCAGTGACTTTTTTAAAGGAAAAATGGGCAACGAAATAAACTACGATAAAGTTAAATGCGGAAAGCCAGAACTTAAACCAATAAAAGAAAAAGATGCTCAATACAAGCCCTTTGTGATTTGGAGAGGAGCAAACAACGAAAATAAGGAAATATTTGAACCAAAGGCGCAAGCAGCTGTTATCACAGAGATAAAGCGCTTGTTAAACTCTGGAAATTTTGAGCCCAAGGATATTGCCATTTTGCTTGATAATAACAATGATTGTCTGAATTATAAAAACGCCTTGGCGAAAGAAAACATTTTCGCAATTGTAAAGGGTGCTTCTGTTTTTGCAAGCGAAGCAGCAAGTTTTTTGAGAGTTTTGCTAAATGCAATTTGCTATTATAACAACGTAAAATATGTTAGGGCCTTGCTCACAAATAATTTCTGCGGTTTTGAGCTTTCAAATATAGATGCTGCTTTTACAGAGTGGGCAAACGTTATTTACGAAGCGAAAATAAAATGGGAAAAGCATGGCATTATGAACGCTATAGATTTTTTTATGACAAGACAAAATTTATGGAAGCGTATTGCGGCAAATACAAATGGAGAACGGAATATAACGAATATTCGCCAGTTAATGGAACTTTTAAACGAAGAAGAAGTCAAATTTGGAAAAATTCCAGAAAAAATAAATAACCGCCTGGCCGCGCTTTGCAGTGAAACGGAAAAAAAAGAAGAAGCGGAGGAAAGGCTGGAAACTGATGAAGATGCTTTGAAAATTATGACTATTCATAGAGCGAAGGGGCTGCAATTCGATATAGTTTTTGTACCGGACATCAGCAGAACTTCACGTGTGCATAAATTTCCAAGCCCATATATTTTTCATGCGAACGGCAGAGAAACAATAGCGTATTTTGCAAAAAACGAGCCTGCGAAAGAATTAAGCAGCAAAGGAGAAAACGAAGAAATAGCCCGGCTTTTATACGTAGCTTTAACAAGGGCAAAATACAGATTATATGTTGTTTTTTCTCCTCGCAAAAGAAAAAGCGATAGCATTTGCAGAGAAATTTTTGAAAAATTTTCTGCACAAAATGAAAATATTGATATTGAAAATTTAGACGAGGTTCTTGAAAGAAAGTGTGATTACAGCAAAGATAATGTTATTGAAAACAATTTAAAACAAGTAAAATTTCTGCCTGAAAATTTTCAAATAAAACCAGCATGGCAAAAAACAAGTTTCACAGGAATATCCAAGTACTTAGAAACTAAAGATTTTTCTGCCTCGCAAGAGCATATAATTCCAAAAGGCAAAAGAATGGGAATTCTCTTGCATAATATTTTCGAGAACTTGGATTTTGATGCGAGCATAGACGAAATTCAAGAGATGGTAGAAAGAAAGCTTGGAGGTTTCAAAGAGTTTTCAGGGCAAGATGGAATTGAAAGAAAGAATTGGATTGAAAAACAAATTCAGGTAACTTTAAATAAAAATTTAGGCAACGCTGGAAAATTATGCGATATAAAATCTGATAAAAAAAGCGTTGAGCTCAATTTTTTTATGAAATCGGAAAAAATAGATTTGAAAAAAATCAAAGAAGCGATGAAAGAAAAAATTTACGATTTTACTTTGGAAGAATTGCTCGCTAAATACATTAAAGGCGCAATAGACTTGGTATTTCTCGGCAAGGATGGCAAATATTATATTTTAGATTGGAAGTCAAATAGCTTAAACGACTTTTCGCAAAGCGGAATGGAAGAAGCCATGCAGCAAAACGGTTATCATTTGCAATACTATATTTACGCCGTTGCGCTAAAAAGGTGGCTTGAATTAACGCATGAAAATTTTGATTTCAAAAAACAGTTCGGCGGTGCTTATTATATTTTTATCAGAGGTGTTAATGAAAACAATTTGAACGGAATTTATTTTTCCGATGGAAAAAATATTGTAGATTCTGTAGAGAAGCTGGATAAAATTTTTAATGGAGAAGAAAAGTGAAATTTTTACATTGCAATGATTTACACCTTGGGAAGAAGCCTTCTTTCGGTTCGGAAGCATTTAAAAACAAACGCTTTGAAGATTATTTTAACGCATTCAAACGAATAATAGAGCAAGCAAAAGAAAATAGCGTAGAGGCAATTCTTGTTGCGGGTGATTTTTTCGATAAAAAAGAAACGCATCCAAATATTCTGAGCAATACCGAAAAGCTTTTGCAGAAATGCAAAGAACATAAAATTAAAGTTGTGGTTATTGAGGGAAATCACGATTTGATTTACAGAAATAAAGAATCGGAAAGTTGGCTTATTTATTTGGAAAATAAAAAATTGCTACAAAGGCCTTTTGTAAAATTTTTAGAAAATAACGAAAAAGAATATCATTCGATTTTTATTGGTGAAACCGAAATCTTCGGGCTTGGCTATCCAGGTGCTTCTGTTGATGATGAATTGCTGGAATTCGCTGCTTATTGTGAAAAAAATAATAAGCAAGATTGCGTTGTGCTTGTTCATACCGCTTTGGGAAATAATGAATTTATAGGCGGTTTTCTGAAAGATAAAAGCGTGCTAGACAAAATGAAGGAACGCATAATTTATATAGCTGGCGGGCATGGGCATCGTTTGCAAAAATATCCAGAAATCCAGCCCTTCTTTTTTGTAGCGGGTTCTCCCGAATATTGTGACTTAGCGGAAAACCCTGCATTAAAAACCGCAATTATTTTTGATACGCATTCAAAAGAGCATAAAATTTTAGAACAAACGCCAAGAAGCTGTATTAAGGAAACAATAACTTTGGAGTCTGAAAGTGCCGAACAGTTTAGAGAGGAATTTGATAAATTTCTGCCCTTGCTTAGTATTTCTGCCGAAGACATTGTCATTATAGAAATCAGATCCCTTGCCAGTGATTTTATTCCAGATGTTAAATGGGCAGAAAAAAGAGTTTTGGAAAAAGGTGCATTATTTGCCGAGGTAAAATGGAAAAGAGAAAATTTTCGCTCTGGGTTTTCTTCAAAAAAAGTAAATTCACAAGAAGAGATAGAATTAGAGCAAATCAAAAAATGGGAACACTGGAATAAAGCCTCAGATGTAGCAGCAAAAGCGCTTATTGAAATGAGAAAATCCGTAAGAGACGGGCAGCACGATATTAGCTCAATTTTTGATTCAGCCTTAAACTCGGTTGTAAAAAGTTAGGCATCAGCATGGGCTTCCCAAAAATGACATTCACTGAAAACCTGCGCCTAACAAAACCGTTTTTTGATTTGAATGGCAAAAGGCAGCCAAAGTATAGCGAGCTAATGCTAAATATGTTCGGCGATGCCTTTGTTTTTCTTTTTTTATACAACCGAAAAAAGAATGAAAGCTTCGTTGTTGATGAAAACTCCATTGCTATTTTAGAAGAAATGAAAGGCGGCGGTATTTTTTTAGCTGCACACTATGGCAACCACGAGCTTTTAGGCTACAGGCTCGCAGAATTAGGCTTGCCTTTGAACTCAGCAAGCGTTGTGCAAAAACCAGAATTTTTTGATAAATTTTTACAAAGAAAAAGAACATTCAAAGGGAAATGCTTTGCACTGCAAAAAAGCCCAAAAGAAGCTTTGCAATTTATTGAAAACGGTGGTTTGTTCGGTCTTATAGCAGACCAGGATTTTAGAAAATCCTGCCCTCGCAAGTATAGCGAGAAATGCCAGAGCAAATTTTTAGGCGTAGAAGTTAATTGTAATCCATTTCCTATTTTTATTTTGGAGCATTATAAAAAAACACCTGTATTTTGCGGGCATTTGCGGCAAGGCAAAAAAAATCAAACTCTTTTTCTAAAAAAACTAAACACGGAAAATTTATACAACAACTACCACTCCTGGCTTGAAAATTTAATTTTGGAAAACCCGGCAAAGTGGTATGGCTGGGTGCATGGGAGGTTTAAATTTCTACCTTCTCAAGTAAATGGACAAAAAGCAGAAAATCAGTGATTGGGCGAAAGAGAACAAAATTCCCGGAAAAGTGCAAGCCGTTTTCACGGCGGAGCCGGAAATCGGCGGCGGCGATTGGCGCTATGTTGCAAAAGAAATAAAGGGCAGAACAGCTTTAGTTTGGGCCGGAATCCCAGACGAGCCTTTGCCGAAAATTTTACAAAAAATAGAAGAGCAGCTGAATAAAGAGCATTTGCGTTCTTTCAAAAGGCAAATTTTTCAAATTATTTTCCGCTCAAACGGAAACGCCAATTACGGAATGTTAATTCAAGCCGGTTTAAAAACCACTGAACAAAGCCGAGCTTACAAAGCCTTTTTGGATTATTTGCAAAGAACACACCCAGAAATTCTGTGCGCGCACTCCGTTCAAACAAAACCGAGTTTCCCTTTCGACACCTCAAACCCGCCGCCAGCAATGCAATACACTTTGCACAAAGGCTTCGGTTCCGAGTATATTCAACTTGCGCAGAGCAAATATTTTTTTCACATTCTAGATTGGCTGCCAAAAAGCAAGGGAACATATTTGCGTTTTGGAGAAAAGCTGAGCGAATGGCTGCACCCCGCAAAAGACGATCGTTTGCTTTGCTGCCACTCAGGAGCGGCAATAGAAGCCATGCAGCTCAGCAAAAATTTCAAAGACGTTCACTGCTTAGATGCGCGTGAGTGGGCAAAATTATCTTTTGTGCAAAATATTCAAAGTCTGCAAATAAAAAATGCTCGCTTTTACCACAGCGTATTGAATGAAACATGGGTTAAGAAATTTTTTGCCGGCGAAATAAACAAAGGCAAATGGACAATAATTTTAAACCCGTCAAAAAGCGAGTTGCTAACTCAGTCCTTAACGCAGGCAATAGCCGGCGCCAAACCCGAGCGAGTTGTGCACATAGTCGGCGATTTGAAAAATGCTGCAAAAGAAGCCAGCCGCTGGCGAAACAGCGGCTATGTTCTCAGAAAAATCATGCCTATAGAATGGCATCCAAACCTTAGGCGTTTGGAGTTGGCCATGTTATTTGTGCCAGATAGAGCGGGGTTGCTGGGGCGAAAGCCTTTAGCTAAAACTTCCCAACCGTTAAGCCAGCGTATAAGCCCGGCCACAAACGAACCTTATGTTTTTCGCCAAAAGTCCAGTGCCAGTGATAACCGCCGCGGGGCTCAACGTACAAGTCGTCCCCATAGCCTTCCGAAAGAGCGTTTAGTGTAATGCCGCTTGTTAGAGCAAGGCCTGGCAAAAACTTGTATGCAGCGCCAAAGCGAGCTTTATGCAAATAGTTGCTTGGGTCTTTTCTGCTGACATTCATCATTCCAAAGCTTTTTGGATTTTTCTCGTGAGTATTTAAGAAGGCGTAATCGAGGCTAAAGAAATTACTCCACATTCCAAAACGAGTTCCAAGCCCCAAGCCCCAGCTTTGCGGAAAAGCATCGCTCCAGCCACCGCTAAGCGTTGGTTTCAAGGTATATTCAAAAAGCGTGTAAAGATAAGGAGTTCCCATGTGTAAAACGGTGCCCGCTCTGCCTGTTTCATCTGCGTAGAATGTAGCGTCTATAATGCCATTGCCAATAATATTTATTAAGCCTATAGGAGTGTGCTCGCTTTTCGCCGCAATATTTATAACGCCTACTTGCCTGCCAACATGGCCGCCAACATTTATAACGCCGCCTTGCAATGTTTCAACCTTTCCTGCTACATTTATAACACCGCCTTGAATAAGGCCAGCATTCCCAGCAACATTTATAACGCCACCCTGAGCATATTCCGTGCTGCCAGCTAAGTTTATTGCGCCACCCTGCACCTTGCCGGCGTTGCCTGCTACATTTATAGCGCCGCCTTGGCCATATTCCGTGCTACCAGCTAAGTTTATTGCGCCACCCTGCATCTTGCCGGCATTGCCTGCTACATTTATAGCACCGCCTTGGCCATATTCCGTGCTGCCCACTATATTTATCGCACCGCCTTGCCCATAAGTCACCTTGCCTCCAATATTAATTGCAGAGGCCTGTGCGCCTTCTAAATTATGCGCATAAACATTTATTACACCGGCTTGCAAACCTTTGCCATCTATCGCAAAATTAAAGGGAGCAGCTTGCAGTCCGCTAAAATCTCTTGCATAATTAAACAAAGCCGAGCCTTGAATCCCGTGAAAATCTTTAACAGCAACATTGCCAAGTGTCGTAAGCTGGCTGCCTGCCATATCGTCTGCCGCTATATTTCCAAAAAGGGATATTTGCGTTCCTACAAAAGCTCTTTTTGAAAGTGTTAGTAATCCCAATTGCACGCCGTTTGCCGGTTCGCTGCTATACCCAAAAGGATTAAAAGTAAATGGAGCCTTGCGAGCGGAGTCCAAGCCGTTCATAAGCGCAGGATCTGCATCGCCGCGAGCTACGGCTACTTCTCTATCTATGCTTCTCATATTGTTCATTGAAAGAATGTGTTTTGTGCCGTTTTTAAGCTCAAAATCGCCGGCCCTCCACAGACGGCTTGGAGCCTCCATTTGCACGGAATATTTCCCTGAAGGTAAACCTAGCTCCAAAGGTCTGCCGACGATTTTATGAAGTTCTGCAACCAAATTTCCCTTGTCGTCTCTGATAAAAAATCTCCCTTCCATATCTTTTTCCAAAACCAGGCTTGCGGAAACTTGCCGCAAATCGGTCATAACAACATCGCCGGTGCCAGCGAGGTTCATATCGCGGCTTGGGTGCTGCACTCCGCCGCTTGTGGACTGGGTTTGCCGCATTGTTTCGTTGAATGCAAATTGATATGCTTCGTTTAGAGTTACTTTGCCGTCTCCGGTCATATCTGCGGCTCCACGCAGGCCGTTCACCAAAGCGTGAGTGAAAAAGCTACCCTTTAGCCGATCGCTTTCCTGGCTCACCTCGTTTTCATTGGAGCTGGTTAAGAATGCGTAGCCCTTCATTTCGCTGCTGACATCTTGCAAAAAAGCCGGCCTTGAAACGCCGCCCTTTGTTCTGGTTATGGCACCTGAGCCGCAGGCATCAATTACAGCGACTTTGACATCGGCATTCAAGCTGTGAACGCTTTGGCGAAAATCCGCCCAGCTATAAATATCACGGCCAAGCCTTAAACCTTGTTCATCTGCGTGGCCGCTATAATATACAATCACCTCTCTGCGGGCCCCGGGATTTCTTTGCAAGCGCCTTTCCATTTCAGAAAAACCGTTCTGCATAGATGCAGTGCTTGGGTTAAAAACCCGCAAAACATTGTTTTTTTCTATGCCTCCCATTTGAGACATAACATCTGCGAAAGAGTTGGCATCGCTTTCTGCATAGCGAAGCAAAACCTTGTTCGGGCCACCGTTATTCGCGCCGGCAACCAGCAAAAAACGTTCAACTTTCTGTGGTGCGGCATACAGCGGAGCGGCATATAAAAATGCCGCAAAAAGGAGCGAGAATATAAAAACAGTCTTTTTCATACCTATTAAACACCAAAAATAGGAAAAAGTGTTACTTTGTTGCGTTATTTTTTGAAAAATTCGCTTTGGACCTCCCTGAGGAGAATTTTTCTACATTATTCCCATGCCAGATCTACACATAACCTGCCCTCATTGCGATATGCGAATAACATTTGGTATTGGAGATTCTTCCGCTGAAGCCAAAGCAGAAGAGTTGCTGGGCTTTGTTTTCACATGCCCAAGCTGCAAAACTCCGGTATCTTACCAGGCTAATCAAGATTATGCAGTGGAGCTAGACAAAAATACTTTTGAGAATTTTAAAAAGGCAATGGCAAAAAAGTTTGGCGGGTTTGAAGGGCTTGATGGTGCGGCTTTCACAGGCCCAATGCCTTCTGTAAAAACGCTAGATAGAGAACCCTTAGATGAGGACATGTTCGAACACATGCTGAAAGACATTCAGGAATGCGATACTTTAGATGATTTCTTAAAGAGAATCGGAAATTAGCTTATTTACACTCAATTTCTTCGTCTGTTATATGCAGAGCCATGATTATTCTCATGTCATCTGGCTCGTCTTCAAAATCTGCGACCAAGCCTACTCTCTTAGTATCGTCTTTGGATTTTTCAAAGTGCACGATATCTGTTATTTTAACAGGGATTATAGCTTGCCCAGCCATGGAAATTAAAAGGTTCATGCCTTTGTTGATGGGGCCTTCCACGACTTTGCCCTTGAACACTAGGGACTTTCCATCTTCTGACGGTACGGTTTTTTTAACGAGGAACCTAGGCATGGCTAAAAACACCAGTATTTATGCTAAAAGTTGAAATTCTACAAATCATTCCCTATAATATAGCTTTTTTTGCAAGAAATAGTAACGAAAAAGTAAAAAAAATATAATTTTACCTATTATGAAGCACTTTTTAACAGTTGGACGCATACCTTTTTTGGTTTGCGCACCTTTTTTTCACCGTTTTTTGGATAAATATACGCCAAAAGTTCGTTTTTTAGATGGAACTCCAAGTGAGCAGAATAAAAGATTGAGGGAAGGGCTTATAATGCTTTCTCCGTCTTCTTCTATAGAATATGCCAAAAATTCGGAAAATTATATGATATGCAATAGATTCTGCACTGCCAGCACGCTTGAAATTCGTTCTGTAAAACTCTTTTCAAAGTATAAATGGGAAAATTTGGGCAATAAAACCATTCACATAACAGAACAAAGCGACACATCGGTTGCTCTGTTAAAATTGCTTTCGAGCTGCTATCTCAAGGTCGAGCCTATTTGGAAAAGGGATTTTTTTAGCGAAGAGAGCTGCGATGCCAGGCTCTTAATAGGGGATTGCGCTTTGCAGGAAAGCGTTATGGATAGATGGGAATACGCTTACGATTTAGCTTCCGTTTGGCAAGAGTGGCAAAATTTGCCCTTTGTTTTTGGGCTATGGATAATAAGAAAAGAAGCCTTGAGTGCTGGCTCGGAATTGCTTAACTACTATTTAGATGAAACAGAATTGAGCATAAGAGATTTTAAAGAAAACAGAGATGATTGCTTGCAAAAATGGGAGAAACATTACCCAGCCAAACTCCCGCAAAACCTGGTTTACGATTACTATAATGCCGTGGATTACAGCTTCACCGCTGAACATGAGAGATCGTTAAAAAAGTTTTATGAGCTTTGCGGAATGCCAGTGGAGTTGAAGTTGTTTTGACCTACATTTTTTCTACATTACTCCTAAATGCCTCGAAAAGGGAGATTTTATGATCAAAGAATACGGCATAATCGGTGCGATAGTTGGAGACGTAATAGGCTCGTCTTATGAGTTTGACAATACTAAAAGCATAGACTTTGAGCTTTTTAGAGCTGGAACAGAGTTTACAGATGACAGTATTTTAACCGTGGCTACCATGGACGTTTTGAATAAAAACGATATAAATTATGGTTATATACAGGCATATCAAAATTTTTCCAAAAAATATCCAAGCGTTTACGGCGATGGTTTTTGCAAGTGGAGAGATTCAGATGATCCTCAGCCGTATAATAGCTGGGGCAATGGCTCGGCAATGCGTGTTAGCCCTGTTGGGTGGGCATTTAACAGCGTTGAAGAAGTTATGGCAGAAGCAAAAAGGTCTGCTGAAGTTACCCATAATCACCCCGAAGGCATAAAAGGAGCGCAGGCAACTGCAGTTGCTGTTTATATGGCTCGCGTAGGCAAAAGCAAAGAAGAAATAGGAGATTTTATTTCCGAAACTTTTGGGTACGATTTAAGCAGAACTGTCAGCGAAATAAGGTCTTCGCACAGGTTTAATGAAAACTGCCAAAGCACCGTTCCTGAATCAATAATTGCATTTCTAGAGAGTTCGGATTTTGAAAATGCAATAAGGCTGGCTGTTTCCTTAGGCGGCGACAGTGATACAATCACCAGCATTGCTGGCGGCATTGCTGGAGCCTTTTACAAAGATATTCCAGGCTATATTGTTCAAAAAGTTTTGGAATATTTACCAAAAGAATTTATTGATATTATAACGGAATTTTCGAAGTTTACCGATCTATCTCCGGTATCACCGGGTCCAAAGTAGCTATTATTGTTACTAAATCGGAAATTTTATGGCCTTGGCTTATTTCGTTTAGTACCGTAAGATTTGCGAAGCTTGGGCTGCGAGTGTGTATGCGGTAGGGTTTGTCGCCCTGTTCTGCGACTATGTAGGTTCCGTAAAGGCCTTTGGCGGTTTCTGTTTGAGTATAGTAGCTGCCGCGCGGGAGTTTGTAACTGGGCTTTGGCGCCGAGCGATAGGGGCCGCTTGGGAACTTGGCTATGCATTGCTCCAAAATTTTCATAGATTCGTAGATTTCTTGCATTCTAACTACATAGCGAGCATAGCAATCGCCTTCGTTTGCAATGGGAACATCAAAGTCAAAAGAACTGTAAATTGAATAGGGATCGTTTTTGCGAACGTCGTAATTAACGCCGCTTGCTCGCAGCACGGGGCCTGAGCAACCTAGAGCAATGGCTCTTTCTTTTGATAGAACTCCAATGCCTTGCGAGCGGAATAGCATAACTATATTTTTAGATAGCAGGGTTTCGTAATCTTTCAATGTTGGTTTTAAATGCTCCAAAAAAGCCTTGACTCTTGGGATAAAGGTATCTGGCACATCTTTTGTGGAGCCGCCAGGCCTGAAAAAATTCATAGTGAGCCGCTGCCCTGATACTTCTTCAAAAATATCGTGAATCATTTCGCGTTCTTTGAAGCCGTAGAGCAATGCGGTTTGCCCACCTAAATCGCCGCCATAGCAGGCATAAAAAACAAGGTGCGAAGCTATGCGGTTAAGCTCGGACAGCATAACTCTTATATATTCGCCACGCTCCGGAACTCCTATTCCCATTGCTTTTTCCATTGCCATGCAAACACAATGATTATTCTGGTACGAAGTTAGGTAGTCTTGCCTATCGGTCATGTGTATGTATTGGATGTAAGTTTCGCTTTCAGCTTGTTTTTCAAGCCCTCTGTGAATATAGCCAAGGTGCGGCACAACCTCAACCACAGTTTCACCGTCCAAACGCAGAACAAGCCGCAATGCGCCATGCGTGCTCGGGTGTTGCGGCCCCATGTTCACAAAGAACTCATCTGTTCCGCTATCGAGCGATGGAACTTTGAAACCAGGCGGAAATTGGGCATTGGTGGACATTGGAGGTTAATGTAGAAAAATACACTACCTTCGATAAGATCATCTCAGCTCAATAGCAAAGCTTCTCTGGCATATCACCTCTTGAAGTCTATTTTTAAACTTGAAAAATGCACGAAACTCTATTTCACAAACCGCAAAATTTGCAAAATTTAGCGGTTTTTAGCAAAAACTTTCAAAATTCCAATATTTCCTCGTTTGAAAACGTATTATATGAAAAATAGGAGACAATGATTATGACAAAATTCTTAGCTTTAGATATGGAGAGTGTCGGTGATGGCGAAGTAAAGCTCAGAGCAATCTCATTTAAATTTGAAAAGGGTTTGCCGAAAAAACTTGATGAATTGCAATTAGCAATTAAATCTGAAAAGAAAGTTGATGGAGTTTGTGAAGCAATGGAATTATTTTGTGATTTTGGCCCTGATGCTGCAGAAATTTTTTGGAATTTCATTTCTGACGTGAATGTCTTTCTTGTTTTTTCAAATAACTTTGGTTTAGCAACTGCTACTGCCTTATGTTGCGGTGGCTTAAATCCTATAACTGTTAGTGTTTTGGAAATGGCAAAGAGCCTGAATTTTGAAATGGAGCAAGGCGAGAGTAAATGCGAAGTTATTATGAATACTTTTGCTGCTATTTGGCTAAAACAAAATTTTATTTTAGCCCCGTATCTGTAACTTGTATGGCGAAGGAGAGATAAAAAATGAAAAAAGCGCAAAAAGTTTGGGTTAAGTAGTGCTTATTTTTGTATATTTGGCGTTAACACATTAATTTGAGAGGTAAAAGATGAGTAAATTTTTAGAAATAAAAAAAGTCCTAGAAGGAGTAAATGAAGAATCAATAAGCGAATTTTATAGAAACGACATTGTAAACTGGACTGGTCCTGGAGGCTCTAAAGAATCATTTTCTGAAATAATATCAAAATGGCTACTAGAAAATTTAGAACTTTTAAAAAGTATAAAACCATTAATACGAAAAAAACGAAATGGTGAGAGATATAAACTTTCTTCACATGAGAGCCCTAAGCTTAACTGCGATTCGAATAGAGAAGAAGAAAAGTTAGCTATATATATGCATCTGTCTTCTTACGAAGATGCTGACTTGGGAAAAGTTATAGATTATCAAATCCCTATTAAAGATAAGGAAACTGGAAGAATAGATCTCTTAACATATCAAGATTCTAGGAATGAGTTGAGGCTTGTGGAACTTAAAAATAGTAAAAGTAAAGAAACTTTGCTAAGGTGTATACTCGAAATTTACACATATTCTAGACAAGTAAATCAAGACGAACTATGCACAGACTTCGGTTTAGAAGCTAAAAAGCCTAATATAATACCGACTATTTTACTATTTAAAGATAGCAATATTTCTAATAGTTATAAAAACCTAAAATATCCGAAAACTAACGAGTTAATGGAGGTATTAAAAGTAGATTTAAAATGGCTAGAACCTGAGTTACAAGATAAATTTGAAAATTATCTGAACAAAAAATGCAAATAACAATCCATAGAGGCGCTAACCAAATTGGCGGATGCGTAACGGAAATTTCAACCGAAAAGGCAAGAGTATTTATTGACCTTGGAGCCGATTTAACCAAAGACAAAGAAAAATCCGTTTCAAAAATCAATATAGATGGGCTGACCACCGGAAACGCTGAAAAAAGCGTGCTGCTCTTAACTCACTACCACGGCGACCATATTGGGCGAATAACCCAAGCAAAACCCAGTATTCCAATTTATATGGGAAAAACAGCCAAGAAAATTAATATGACCTTAAAAAAAAGACTGCTAAAATCTGAAAGGATCAGTGAAGAAGAACGCAAGCATTATGAAAAAGAAATCGAACTTTTTACAAAAACAAAAAACTTAGAGCCTGGAAAAGAATTTATTTTAGGCGACATTAAAATAACACCAATAATGATAGACCACTCAGCATTCGATGCCTACAGCTTTTTGTTAGAAGCAAACGGCACAAGAATTTTCTACACAGGCGACTTCCGATTACACGGACCAAGAGGCAAAATCAAAGTATTTAAATGTTATGCAAAAAATATAGATTACCTAATTTGCGAAGGAACTAACATATTAAAAACGAAAAAAGCACAAACAGAATATGAACTACAGCAAAAAGCTATGGAATTATTTAGAAATCCAAAACATAAATACGTTTTTATCTTATGTGCCTCCACAAATATAGATAGAATATTTTTATTTTACAATGCGTACAATAAAACATTCGAAGAAAGAAGACCTTTTATTTGCGATAAATATCAAAAGAAAATATTAGAAATTGTCAAGGAAGATCACAGCAAAATGTCAACTTTCTATAACTTCAAGGAAATTTACGAGTATAGTGACAATAAAAATTTAAACAAATGGATGCTTGATAAAGGTTTTTGCTGTTTAATTCGCAACAAATTCAGCAAACCAAAGTTGGAAGCGTACCCAGATAAAAATTTAATAATCTATTCAATGTGGAATGGCTACTTGGATGAAAATAATGAGGCAAAAAATGACGATTTAATAGATTTTCTAAAACCTTATGCTTATAAGCACCTACACACCAGCGGTCATGCCGATATTGAATCCCTTAAAAAATTAGTGGCTAGCATAAAACCCAAATACATTATACCAATCCACACAGAAAACCCAAAAGAATTCCAAAAACATTTCAAAAATACTAAAATATTAGAAGACGGAGTGCCTTTTATCACTTGAAAACTGTACAAAGCTCTATTTTAAAAACCGCAAAATTTGCATAATTTAACGGTTTTTATCAAAAACTTTCAAAATTCCAATATTTCCTCGTTTGAAAACGTATTATATGAAAAAACAGGAGATAAAATCATGCTTGACTTTTCATTTTTTTTCATAAAAGACAATAGCTGGACGTTTGAACGCGATTCTCGTAGCTCTGAACCAGATAGCTATACACTCCACTACTTAAAAACAATACTGAACCATAAAAAATTGTTCCGGATGGAAGATTCTTTTTATGGAGAACTTCTAAGTTTTCTTAGCTTGCAAAAGGCAAAGAACTATGCAAAACGGCACTATGATAAAATTTTGCCGAAAAAAGCGGAAAACAAAAAAGAAAGCGCATCGTTTTCGTCTTGGAAATCATTGCATAAACTTTTGACTATTACGCAATGGAATTCAATGCTGAAATATTTATTTGATGATAAAGCCGCACCAGAGGAAAAATTGCTAAACGCTATCTTTGGAAAACTTCGCAAAACGAATGTTTTTGAAAAGCGGTTACACTTGCTATGCGAAACGCTAGGCTTATGCAATATAAACAAAGAAGTTTTGCGTTTATTGCATTTAAACGATTATAATGCCTCCATAAACGATCTATTTGAAAACGTAACCAAAGCTATAAATTCCTCTAGGCATAAAATAAGCTACCCAGCAATAGGCGTGCTCATAAATGTATCCGAAGAAACTGTTTTGGAGGCACTGTCCAAAGAGCGTGGGCTGACAAGTTTAAACGTCCTAAATAGCACTGAAAGAGGTTTTGGTATTCCTCTTGAAATAAGAAAATATTTAAAAGGCCTGGGTTCCGATAATTTTATGGATATATATGCCGCAAGCGATAAAAAGCCAACCCTGCCTCTAGAAAAATTTGATTACCAAAGAGAGGCAAAATATGTAACAGATTTAATATCCATGCACAAAAACGATAAGCCATTGCACATTTTGCTTTACGGAGTAGAAGGCACTGGCAAAACAGAACTGGCTCGCACGATAGCCGCAAATGCAAATTGCGAAATTTTGGATGTTGGGCGAGGCATAAAAAAACACACACTCGAAGCAGAAGAAAATGTTAATAGTGCGTTAATAAAATTTCGCACAAGAGCATTGATTATAGCCGAAATTGCGCTAAGGAATAAAAGCAATTTAATGTTGCTCATTGACGAAGCAGACCAGATATTGAATGGCTTTGAAAAAGGTGCTTTGAACCAAATATTGGAAGAAATGCGACTTCCGATTATTTGGATTAGCAATAGCTTGCTTTTTGTTGAAAACTCCAGCTTGCGCCGCTTTAATTTCAGCTTGAAATTTAAGGCTAACAACGAAAATATGAGGCTCAAAATTTGGGAAAGCGTGATTGAAAAGCACCAAGCCAGCGAAATTTTCTCAACTGAGCGCATAAAAAGCCTGGCTCAAAGATACGATGCGAATCCGGGCGGCATAGAGCTTGCGGTGTCTAGCGAAATGCAGTTTGCAAAAAACGGCAAACAGGAACAAGTGGCAGAACTTGTGCTGAAACAGCATTTAGAGCTTTTATGCACGGAAAGCAACCATAAAAACACGCTAAGTCGCGCCCCAAAATACGATGAGAGCGTTTTAAACGTTCATGGTCTTGAAAATGCTCTGCATGCCGCAAAATGTTATGCGGAGTACCTAAAAAACAAAGAAACAGACAGCAATTGCACAATGCTTCTATATGGTCCTCCAGGAACAGGCAAAACGGAATTTGCAAAGCATTTGGCGAGAATAAGCGGCCTCGCTTTCAAGGAAATAAGCTATGGCAAAATCTCGTCAATGTGGGTAGGCCAAACTGAAAAAAAAATAGCGACAGCGTTTGAAGAAGCGTCTAAGGAAGCCACCTTGCTCTTCATAGACGAAGCAGACAGCCTGATTTCTGACCGGAGAGGCGCGAACCATTCTTGGGAAACTACGCAAGTGAATGAATTTTTGATTCAGTTGGAGAATAGCAAGTGCCTTGTTGTTTGCTCAACGAATTTTCAGGGCAAGCTTGATGCGGCAAGCAATCGCAGGTTTCATTTTCATTTGAAGTTTGATTACCTAAAGAATGACGGCATATTAAAAATGGCACAGAATTTTTTTCCAGAATTTGAGCAGGAAAGCTGGAATAAACTCTGCAGCTTGGAGTGCCTTACGCCTGGTGATTTTTATGCCGTGTACAAGCGCTTGCAGTGGCTGCCAAGAAATGAGCTTTCGGCAACGCTGGTTACACATGAGCTAAATGATGTTGCGTGTGCTAAGGAGCCTTATGGGAACAGGCGAATGGGGTTTTGAAATTGCCCGCATGTATTGCAATGCTACAGCTATGTTCTTTGATTTTTTCGGAAAATTTTTGGATATAGCTTGTTAGTTTTGGGTTGTGAATTTCTGTCGTGTTTATATCAATGAGATGTATTTTGTGTGAAGAACGCCAAATTAAGTCTATCTCAAATCCGTGATTATCTTTGAAATAATATAATTCCGGTTTTTCGTCTTTATTGTAACTAGCTTTCAATGCTTCTGTGATAATCATATTTTCAAATAATTTTTCAAACAAGGAATGAGTCGCAACTTGTTTTGGGTTTTCAATGCCTAAAAAATAAGCAGCAAAGCCTATATCCATAAAATATACCTTTGGGCTTTTTATTAGCCTTTTTCCAAAATTTTCAATGTAACACGGCAATTTAAATATTATGCCACTTGCTTCCAGACCATTTAACCAAGCCGCTAAAGTAGTGGAAGAAACGCCAATATCTTTTGCCATTGAATTTAAATTAGGCGACTGTCCCACTTTTTCGGCAAGCAGTTTCATAAATTTTTCGAGCTCCAGCCTATTGTTTTTATTAACAAAGTGCTGCGTTCCTGTTTTTAAATAAGTTGATTTATAATTTTCGTAAAATTTCGCAGGTGATATTCTTTTTTCATGAATTTCCGGCATAAAACCAAAGTATATGTATTCGCATTCATTCATATTCCAATTTTCATTGAGTTCTGCTATTGAAAGCGGCATCAAATGAAAAATACGTACAAGCTCACCCAAAGTTTCAGAGATTTTAGCTTTCAAAGATGGTAAAGGCAAGCCTGTTAAAAAAATCTGCGTATCATCTATTTTAGCAACTAAATTTGGTATATCAGCTAAAAGTTTCGGGGCTTGGTGTATTTCATCTAAAATAATAGGAAATTCATATTGGCTTAAAAGAATGGTAGGATTGGCTTTTATGCAGGAAATTTTTTTGGTGAAACCTTCTTGAATAAGTTTTTTCTTCCCGGATTGTTTGGGCCCAAGCAGAGCTACGACAGGAATTCTTACTCTTACTTTTTTCAAAACATTCTCTATTTGCCTGTCTATTACTTTCATTCAGCAAATATAGAAAAGCAGCAATAAAGAGATGAAATTTTCTACCTTACCCTCGTGACCCTCTCCGACATTCCCGATCTTGGGCCAAAAAGAGTTGCCGCTTTGAAAGAATACGGCATAAATACGCTTTGGGATTTACTTAAAAGTTGGCCCAGAGAATGGCTTGATGAACAGAAAATAACACAAATCAAAGATGTCAAAGAAGGCAAATGGGTTGTTTTAGCGGGGCAGATTATTGAAGCTAGAATAGATAGGCGAGGAAAACCCCGGTTCAACGCAATTCTTCAAGACTCCAGCGGCAGGATAGAGCTGGTGTTTTTTGGAAAAGAAGAATACTTAAATTACTGGCAGTCAAAGCTGAAAAACGGAATGCGTTTGTTCATTAAAGGTGAGGCGACAACAAATAAATACAATAAATTTAGCGCTATGCAAATTTCACATCCTGAGTGGCATTTTTTTAAGGAAAATGAAGAATATAAAGGCAGCATAATACCTGTTTATACAAAAACAGAGTCTATGAAAAAAGCCAAGTTAAGCAAAAAAATATTCGCAGAAACTTACAAATACCTTTTTGGAAAAAATCTATCCTTAATTTTGCCACCCGAAGAAAACGCTTGCCCGCCTGAATTATTGTCATTTTTAGGATTTCAATCAACAATAAGCAATCTTAAAAAATTGCATTGCCCGCAAAACTGGGAAGATATTTATGCAGGAAAAAAAGAATTGAAAATTTTAGCGCTTCTGCCCTTTTGCCTTAGAAAGGCAAGGCGGCGCAGATTGCTGGCGAATTCCGGAATTTCGAGAAAATTGGATTATGAAAAAATAAATTTCACAAAAGAAAATCTGCCTTGGGCTTTAACCGCTGGGCAGAGCCAAGTTTTGGAGCAAATAAAAACTGGGCTTGAAAGCGAACGGCAATTTCATGCTCTTTTGCAAGGCGATGTCGGTAGCGGGAAAACCGTTATTGCAATGCTTGCCATGATTGGAATTTGCGGAGCAGGAGTACAGTCTGCCTGCATGGTCCCTACGGATATTTTGGCAAGGCAGCATTTTTCAAGCATGGAAGAAATTTTTAAAAACGCAGGTTTAAAGCTTGTCTTGCTTGTTGGAGCAATGGGAGCAGCAGAACGCAGAGAAATTTTAGCAGGCTTAAAAAGCGGTGAAATCAACGCAGTTGTTGGAACCCATGCCTTGTTTTCCAAAGATGTAGAGTTTGATAATTTGGGTTTTGTGATTATTGACGAGCAGCATCGCTTTGGAGTTCGGCAGAGAGAAGCTTTGCTCGAAAAAGGCAATAAACCCGATTTGCTGGTTATGAGCGCAACGCCTATTCCCCGCAGCTTGGCAATGACTTTCTACGGCGATTTGGAAGCCATAATTTTGCGAGAAAAACCGCCAGGCAGAAAAGACGTCAAAACAGAAATGAAAGAAGGCAATGTTCGTGAAAGCATGAAAAACTATCTCTACAAACAATCGCTAGCAGACAATCGCTGCTACTGGGTTGTTAGCAGGGTTCAAGAAGATGAATTTGGCGTAGCTGCGAGCGTTGCCAATATTTACGATGAATTGAAAAAATTTAAAAGCGACTGGAAAATTGCCGTTGTTCACGGGCAAATGCCCGAAGCAGAGCGAGATGCAAATTTAAGGGCCTTTGCGAAAGGCGAAGTTTCCCTGCTAGTTTGCACCACGGTAGTTGAGGTTGGTGTTAATGTGCCAGAAGCAAACTTAATGGTTATAGACCGCCCCGAAAGCTTTGGGCTTGCGCAACTGCATCAATTGCGAGGCAGGGTTGGGCGCGGAAGCACGCAAGCGTGGTGCATTTTGCTGTGCGAAGAAAGCAACACCGCTTATGAAAGATTAAAGCGTTTTTCAGCAACCAACGATGGTTTTGAGATAGCGGAAATAGATTTGCAAAACAGAGGAGCCGGAAATCTAGAAGGCTCCGAGCAAAGCGGCGCCTGGATTTTGCGATGGTTTGACTGGATTCAAGATCAACCGCTTATTGAGAAAACCATAAACACTGCAAACGATATATTAGACAACAAAAACTTCTCCCCCGAAGTTTTGCAAAAAATCCAAGACTGGTATAACGATAAAAAATTCGAAAAGATTGAGGATGGAGTGCATTGACTCTAAAATTTTTCTATCTTACCGCAGATGTTTTGCACAACCAAGTCAGAAAAGCGAGCTAGCGAGCCCCACGTGAAGGCTCTCTCGCTTATGTCTAGACCTAGAGTCAGCATTTTAAAAAGCGCACCCCCCCCCCTAGCAAGCGAGCCGGCGAGTTACTGTCTGAACCCCGATGGCCTCGATTCAAGGATTTCCCCGATTTTTCTTCATTCATTTTCAACCACAGAGGTTTGTCATGAGCAAGCTTAAATTTATTTTCAAGAGCATTTTCATCCTGTCAATCCTGATAATCGGGGTCATCGGGGTCCAGACATGCTCCAACGACCACCCAACCATCGACTTTGATACGCCGTGGCTGAATGTTTCTGCGGAGTCCAGCAGCTCTGCGGAGCCTAGCAGCAGTTCGGCCGGTCTTTCCAAGGATAAGGTCACCGGCTTTCTGCAGAAGGGCCCCTTTCTCAGGAGCGCAACGGTTACGCTTTATGAGCTGAACAGCGATTTGGCGCAGACGGGGCGGTCTTTTTTGGGTACTATAACAGACGACCGTGGCGGTTTCGAGATAAGCGGCATTGAGCTGGTTTCGCCATACGTTCTGCTCAACGTGCAGGGTTTTTACCGCAACGAGGTTAGCGGGAATGAGTCTGCCACCCAAATCACGCTGAACTCCATTGCCGATGTAAAAGACAAGAATAACGCCAATGCGAATATACTCACTCATTTGGAATACGAGCGCGTTTTGAGCCTGGCGCAGGGCGGCCTGAGCGTTTCAGCGGCTAAGAGGCAGGCTCAGGGCGAGATTTTGAAGGTGTTCGGCATAGAGGAGAATTTGGCTAATAGCGATGACATGTCTATTTTCGGCAGGAACGAAAGCTCCGCCGCTTTGCTTGCCGTTTCTGTTTTGCTTCAGGGCAATTTGAATGAGGCTTTGTTCTCCGTGCTGCTGAACGATTTTAATCAAGGCATCAAGTCAAGCGGAGCATGGAACAATGAGGCCAGGCAGACCCAGATTGCGGACTGGGCTTCGGGCGCAGATTTGGGTGCCATAAGGAAGAATATAGAGGATTGGGATCTTTCCGCTGAAGTTCCTGATTTTGAGCGTTTTGTTCGTGGTTTTTGGGCTGGGAGCTATGGCTTGGGAGTGTGCAATTCGGCGAATGAGGGCGATGTCAAGGAGAACGCCAATTTGCTTAGCTCGAAGAAGGCGCAGGAATATGTTTGCGCTGCTGGCATTTGGCGTGAGTATGTGCCTCCGAGCAGCAGTAGCTCTGCGATGCCGAGCAGTAGTTCGGTGGCGTTGTCGTCTTCTAGCAGCGAGGTGAGTAGTAGTTCGGCGGAGGCAAGTAGTAGCTCGGTAGAGCCTAGCAGTTCTTCTGAAGTGCCTAGTTCGTCTAGCGTTGCGAGTTCAAGTTCGGTTGAAAGTTCTAGCTCTAGCAGTAGTTCCAGCAGTAGTAGCTCTGCGGTTTCAAGCAGTAGCTCTGGCCCTTTGTGCGGCACGGCTCCCTATGATCCCGAAACGCACTTCTGCCATAACAATCATACTGCTTTTGCCAAATGCGACGGGCAGACATACAATCCCGTAACGCAGAGATGCCATGTTGGCGTAATTCAAACGGAATGCGTAAGCAATTGGTTTAACGC